>CAZQPN010000106.1:0-8031 GCA_964595215.1 uncultured Rubrivivax sp.
AGGTCAGGTTCAGGCGCCCGAACTCGACCTGCCTGGGCAGCGGCCGGCGCAGCAGGCCGCCGTCGGCCAGCTGCGCCAGCAGCCAGTCGTAGAACGGACGCTGGTCCTCGAACTCGAGCGTGCAGAAGCTGTGCGTGATGCCCTCCAGCGCGTCCTCGATCGGATGCGCGTAGGTGTACATCGGGTAGATGCACCAGCGGTCGCCGGTGTTGTGGTGGCGCGCGTGCTTGATGCGGTAGATCGCCGGGTCGCGCAGGTTCAGGTTGGGGCTGGCCATGTCGATCTTCGCGCGCAGCACCATCGCGCCGTCGGCGTGGCGACCGTCGCGCATCTCGCGCAGGCGCGCCAGGTTCTCGTCCGGCGTGCGGCCGCGGAACGGGCTGTCGATGCCGGGGGTCTTGAAGTCGCCGCGGCTGGCGCGCATCTGCTCGGGCGTCTGCTCGTCGACGTAGGCCAGCCCGCGCTGCACCATGGTCTCGGCGGCGCGGTACATGAAGTCGAAGTAGTCGCTGGCGTAGTACAGGTGGCTGGTGCCGCCGACCTCCCAGTCGAAGCCGAGCCAGCGCACCATCTCGATGATGGCGTCGACGAACTCCTGCTCTTCCTTCTCGGGGTTGGTGTCGTCGAAGCGCAGGTGGCAGACGCCCCCGTAGTCGCGCGCCAGGCCGAAGTTCAGGCAGATGCTCTTGGCGTGGCCGACGTGCAGGTAGCCGTTGGGCTCGGGCGGGAAGCGCGTGCGGATGCGAGCCGGGTCGACGCCGCCGGCGGCGTGGTGCGCCGCGTCCCCGGGGATGCCGCCGAAGCGGCGGCCGTCGAAGGTCCCGGCCGCCAGGTCCTGCTCGATGACGTTGCGCAGGAAGTTGGCGGGGGTCGTCGAGGGTTTGGCGGCGGTGTCGGACATGGACCGGATTCTATCGACGGCCCCCGCCGCAGCCCCGCGCGGGGCCGTCCTGTCCGTGGCGCCCGACCCACGCGCGTGGCGCCGTCAGCGTCGCGTCCGCAGGCGTTCGATCTCAGCGTCCATCATCCGCTCGCGCAGCCCGTCGCCGCGCAGCGACACGACGGTCACGAGGCCGTGGATGGCCAGCCCCAGCCCCCAGCCGAACAGCGGGAAGGTGTGCCAGCGCTCGCCGCCGTTGGCCAGGTTCAGCGCGTACAGCCCGAGGTTCACGCAGACGAACACCAGGGCGTGGACATAGAAGCCCATCTTCATGTCGACGCGCTTCTTGGCGCGGTCGCGAATCTCTTCATCGGTCATCGGGGTCGTCATGCGGTCTCCGGTGGTGGCAGGTGCCCAGGGTGGGACGAGGTGTGCCATGCCGCCATCGGTCGGCGGGCGGGGGCGATGTCGGCTCGCTGGGGAGGGCGGCGGCGACCGCGGCGTCACAGACCCCTGAACAGGTGGGCGTAGAGCCGGCTGGCGGTCAGAGTCTCGGGGCGCCCGGCCAGCACCAGCGTGACCCTGCCCGACTCCTCGCGCCGCGCGCTGGCGATGCAGCGCGCCTGCACGATGGTGCCGCGGTGCACCTGCCAGAACGCCGCCGGGTCGAGCTGCGGCAGCAGCTCCTTGAGCGGCAGGCGGATCAGGTGCTCGCGCTCGGCGGTGACGACGCGCACGTACTTGTCGGCGGCCTCGAAGTAGATCACCTGGTCCACCGGCACCAGGTGCACGGTGGCCCCGACCTGCGCCGGGATCACCTGCAGCCGCAGCGCCGGCGCGGCCGCGGCTGCCGCGCTGCCACCGAGCAGGGCGCGCAGCTGATCGACCGCCTGCTGCAGCCCGGCCTGCGGCGTGGCGCGGTCGGCCAGCCGCGCCTGCAGCCGCCGCACACAGGCCTGCAGGCGGGCCGGCTCGACCGGCTTGACCAGGTAGTCGACCGCCTGCGCCTCGAAGGCCTGCAGCGCATAGCCGTCGTAAGCGGTGACGAAGACGACGAGCGGGAAGGGCGCGTCCTCCGGCCAGTCCTCGGCCATCGCCTGCGCCGCCTCCAGGCCGGTCGCGCCGGGCATGCGGATGTCGAGGAAGCACACGTCCGGGCGCTCGGCGACGGCCAGCGCGGCTGCGCGGATGCCGTCGCCCACCACGCCGACGATCTGCAGCTGCGGCCACCGGGCGGCCAGGTCGGCCTGGAGGGCGGCGGCGAGCAGCGGCTCGTCCTCGGCGATCAGCGCGCGCGGCGGCGGAGTCATCGTGGCGCCCGCGGGTCGTCGCGTCGGTCGGCCGTGGTGGCGGGATCGGCCGCCGCGCCGGTGCCGGGTGCATCGGGCGCACCAGACCGGGCACGGTCGGCGGCGGCGGCCGGCAGCGGCAGGACCAGCGTCGCCACCGTGCCCGCGCCGTCCGGCGCCGGACCGAGCGCGACGCCGGCGCGGTCGCCGTACAGCGTGCGCAGCCGGTCGCGCACCTGCTGCAGCCCGAAGCCTGTGCCGTCGCCGTGCGGGCTGGCGCCCAGGCCGACCCCGGTGTCTCGGACCTCGAGCACGAGGCGCGCGCCGTCGCGCCGGGCCTCGACGACCACGCAGCCGCCGTCGACCGCCGGCTCCAGGCCGTGGCGGATGGCGTTCTCCACCAGCGGCTGCAGCAGCAGCGGCGGCACCGGGCAGTCGCGCAGCGCCGGCGGCAGCGACAGCCGCGTCTGCAGCCGCGGGCCCATGCGTACCGCCATCAGCGCCAGGTAGTCGTCGACACGCGCGAACTCGGCCACCAGCGGGTGCAGCGACGTGCGCGAGGCCGCCAGCGTCGCGCGCAGGAAGGCGATCAGACGGTCCAGCATGGCTTGCGCGCGGGCCGCATCCAGGCCGATCAGCACGCGCAGGTTGGCCAGCGTGTTGAACAGCATGTGTGGCTCGAGCTGCGACTGCAGCAGCCGCAGCTGGGCCTCGGCGGCGGCGCGCTGGGCGGCCTCGGCGCGCTGGCGCTGCGCCGCCGAGCGTTCGAGCGTGCTGATCACGACCATCGCCACCAGCGTGGCCAGCACCGTCACCGCGAGCGTGATGCGCGTTCCGCGCGAGCCCAGGTCCCAGGGCCGGGGCGAGGTGTTGCCAACCAGCAGGTCCACCAGCGCGATGCCCAGCGGCGGCCCCAGCATGACGCCGGCGGCGACCAGCGGCAGCAGGCCGATCCAGCCCAGCGGGGGCACCGCCGCGGCGGGCGTGCCGCGCCGCCGCGCCCAGCCGCGCCGCGCCGCGTCGACGCCCTGGCGCAGGCCGTCGATCAGGGCCCAGCACGACAGCCCGATGGCGAACGAAAAGGCGAGCTTGGACCCCAGGCGGCCGTCCAGCACGGTCAGGAACAGCGCGATCGCGGTGCACAGCGCCGCCATGAACAGCAGGCTGCGCAGCAGGCGCCGCAGCGGCCGGTCGGCCAGCCGCTCGATCGGTGGCGCGGTGGCGTCCGCCGGGGCGTGGGAGGTGCTCACGGCGCCGATTGTCGGCCGGCGTCCGGCCGCCGGGCCGGTGCACGCGACGGATCGACGTCAGGCGTCGCGAGACGGCGCGAGCGCGGCGCGGGCGGTCGAGGTGCGGCGCCGTCAGCCGCCGGCCAGGGCCTGGCGCAGGGCCTCGATGCGTGCCCGGTTGACGCCGAAGTCGCGCTGCCCCAGGCGCGAGGCCGAGCGCACGTGGACGACGCCGGCCGCCGGCTCGAACCAGAACTCGGCGTCGTCGACGAAGCGCAGCCAGCGCGTGCGGTACTCGACGTGCAGGTACCCCGGCGCCTCGGCCGCCAGCGTCGCGCCGGGCAGCGCCAGCGCCGCGTCGCGCACCCGGGCCATCGCCGTCGCGGCGTCGCCGGTGGCCGGCAAGGGTGCGATGCGTGCCGCCTCGCGCTGCGGTTGCCCCGGCCAGGCGTCGGCCTGGCTGCTGACGCTGTTGGCCGTGGCCGACGGCGCCGCCAGACGGCCGTCGACGACACCCAGCGCCACCGGCGGCTGGCCCTCGAGGCCGCCGAGCTGTCCGACCAGCAGCAGCGCGGCCGCGGCCAGGAGCAGCGCGGCGGGCAGGCCGACTGCGGCGGCGGCGGCCCAACGGCGCGCCGGAGTACGGGCCGGTGGCGTCGCAGGCCGATCGGGGGTCGGACCGGACGGTGGATCGGAGGCGGGGCGGAAGGCGGGAGGCGAGGTCGGCATCGGGCGCAGTGTGCCCGCTGGCAAGATAGCCGCCATGTGCATGGTCCGGCAAGACCCTCCCGCCCCGTCCGCCCCGTCCGCGCGCCGACGCGCGTGGCCGCTGGCCTGTGCGCTGGCCGCCGCCTTGTGGGCCGCCTCGGCGCCCGGCGCGGCCGAGGCGCCACGCGCCGCCGTCGACGCGGCATCGACGGCTCCGACCGCTCCGGTGGCTCCGGCGGCCCCTGCGCCCGCTTCCGCCCCTTCTGCCGCTTCCGCCGCTTCCGCCGCTGCGTCGGGTGCGCCGCAGGGGCCCGGGGCGCCCGCCGTCGACGCGGGCGCGGCCGGCCCGCTTCCCTACGGCGAGGCGGTCGCGGCGCGCTTTCCGGACCCTGAGGCGCCCTACCGCACGCCCGGCCTGGCGCCCGGTCGCGAGGCCTTCACGAGCAATGCCGAGCTGGCGGACGCCTTGCGCGCGATCGTCGCCCGCGGCGCCGCGCGGCTCATCGAGCCGGCGGTCAGCGTCGCGGGCGAGCCGCTGATGGCGCTGCACTTCGGGCACGGCGACGGCCGGCCGGTGGTGCTGCTGATCGGCCAGCAGCACGGCAACGAGCCGGCCGGCGCCGAGGCGCTGCTCGTCGTCGCGCAGCGGCTGGCCGACCCGGCCGAGCCACTGTCGGCGGTGCTCGATCGGGTCGATGTCGTCGTGCTGCCGCGCGTCAATCCCGACGGCGCGCATCTCGGGCGACGGCGCAACGCCGCCGGGCTGGACATCAACCGCGACCACCTGCTGCTGGCCACCCCCGAGGCGCGCGGCGTGGCCGGGCTGGCGCAGGTCTACCGGCCGGTGCTGGTGGTCGACCTGCACGAGTACACCGCGCTCGGCGACTACGTCGCGCGCCTGGGCGCGCTCAAGCGGCATGACCTGCTGGTGCAGTTCCCGGGCACGGCCAACCTCCCGCCGGCGATCGCCGCCGCCAGCGAGGCCTGGTTCCGCGCCCCGCTGGCGGCGGCGCTGGATGCGCAGGGCCTGCGCACCGACTGGTACCACGTCAACGCGCCGGCGCCATCGTCCCTGGCGCGCGCAGGGCTGGCGATGGGCGGGCTGTCGGCCGGGCTGGCGCGCAATGCGGGCGGGCTGCGCCACGCCGTCACGCTGCTGCTGGAGACGCGCGGCTTCGACCTTGGCCGACTGCACATCCAGCGCCGCGTGCACACCCACGTGCAGGCCGTCGGCCAGTTGCTGTACGCCGCCGCGGAGCGCGCGGGCGACCTGCGCCAGCTGCGCGACGACGCCGATGCCGCGGTGGCGGCACGCGCCTGCCGCGGTGGCGTCGCCATCGAAGTGGCGATGACGCCCGGCACGCGCGCGCTAGAGATGCTGGACCCGCTGACCGGTGCCGACGTCGTGGTCGACGTGGCCTGGTCGTCGGCGCTGCGGCTGCCGCCGCGGCGCGAGCGCGCGCGACCGTGCGGCTATTGGCTGGGCGCCGACCAGGCCGAGGCCGTCGCCCGGCTGCGCCTGCTGGGTGTGCGCGTCGACACGCTGCCGGCGCCGCGCGAGCTCGCCGGCGAGCGCTACGTCGCGGTCGCGGAAGGCCGTCGGCCCGACGCCGACGGCGGCACCGTGCTGCGCCGCGTGGCGGTGTCGCTCGAGGCCGTGGCGCTGAGCGCGCCGCCCGGCAGCCACCTGGTGCCGCTGGACCAGCCGCTGGCGCATCTGGCGGTCGCCGCGCTGGAGCCCGACGGCCCCGACAGCTACTTCGCGCACGGCCTCGTCGGCGCGCTCGACCGGGTCGTGCGCTGGGTCGCCGCGCCGCCCTGAGCCTCGGCCGCGGTGGGCCGCGTCCGCCGCCGGCGTCAGCGCTTGCGACCGAGCAGCGAGCCCAGCACGCCGCGCACCAGTTCGCGGCCGATGCTCGAGCCGATGGTGCGCACCGCCGACGCGGCGGCCGCCTCGGCCAGGCCCGCGCGCCGGCCGCCGCGCGGGCCGGTGGAGCCGAACACCATGTCCTTCAGGCCGCCCACCAGGCCGCCAGCGGCGGCCGCCTCGGCCGCCGCTGGCGCCGTGGCTGCCGTCTCGGCCCGGCCGCGCAGCTTCTCGTAGGCCGACTCGCGGTCTTCGGTCGTCTCGTAGCGCCCGGCGACCAGCGAGTCGCGCATCAGCGCCCGGCGCTCGGTCTCGTCGATCGGCCCGATGCGGCTGCCCGGCGGCAGCACGAAGACGCGCTGGGTGACGCCCGGCCGGCCCTTCTCGTCGAGCAGGCTGACCAGCGCCTCGCCGACCGCGAGCTCGGTGATCGCGGTGGCCATGTCGGGCAGGTCGGGGTTGGCGCGCATCGTCGACGCCGCGGCCTTGACCGCCTTCTGGTCGCGCGGCGTGAAGGCGCGCAGCGCATGCTGCACCCGGTTGCCGAGCTGCGCCAGCACGGTGTCGGGCACGTCGAGCGGGTTCTGCGTCACGAAGTACACGCCGACGCCCTTGGAGCGAACGAGGCGCACGACGAGCTCGATGCGCTCGATGAGCGCCTTCGGCGCGTCCTTGAACAGCAGGTGCGCCTCGTCGAAGAAGAAGACGAACTTCGGCTTGTCCGGGTCGCCCACCTCGGGCAGCATCTCGAACAGCTCCGACAGCATCCACAGCAGAAAGGCCGCGTACAGGCGCGGCGCGTTCATCAGCTGGTCGGCCGCCAGGATGTTGATCACTCCCTGGCCGTCGATCGTCTGCATGAAGTCAGACAGGTCGAGCATCGGCTCGCCGAAGAACAGGTCGCCGCCCTGTTCCTCGAGCTGCAGCAGGCCGCGCTGGATCGCGCCGACGCTGGCCGCGCCGATGTTGCCGTACTCGGTGGTGAACTGCCGCGCGTTGTCGCCGATGTGCTGCAGCATGGCGCGCAGGTCCTTCATGTCCAGCAGCAGCAGGCCCTGGTCGTCGGCGATCCTGAAGGCCAGGTTCAGGACGCCGGCCTGGATGTCGGTCAGCGCCAGCATGCGCGCCAGCAGCAGCGGGCCCATGTCGGACACGGTGGCGCGCAACGGGTGGCCCTGGCGGCCGAAGACATCCCACACCATCGCCGGGCACTTCGTCGGTTCGGGCGCGGCCAGCCCGCGGTCGGCCAGGATCTGCGCCACCTTGGCCGGCAGCGCGCCGGCCTGGCTGATGCCGGTCAGGTCGCCCTTGACGTCGGCCATGAAGACGGGCACGCCGATGCGCGAGAACTGCTCGGCCATCGTCTGCAGCGTGATCGTCTTGCCGGTGCCGGTGGCGCCGGTGATCAGGCCGTGGCGGTTCGCCAGTGCCGGCAGCAGGTGGCACTCGATGTCGCCGCGCTTGGCGATCAGCAGGGGGTCGGGCATCGGACGGGCTCCGTCGGGGTGGGGCAGGGCGGGGCCGGCAGGCCCGCCGCGAAGTCTACGGGCTCGATGCGCCGTCCTGCGCCGGACGCAGGTCCGACTGCCCATCCCCCGACGCCTGCGACAACGCGTCCGACAGCGCGTCGAGTGGCCCGCGGCACCAGGCCTGGTCGTCGGGCACGAGCGCGTCGAAGGCCGCGGACGGTTCCAGGCCCGTGCCCGCCCACAGCGCGAGGCTGGCGTCCAGACGGGCGATCGCCTGCATCGCCACCTCGTCGGCGGCCAGGCGCCGCGCGACGCCGCCCGGGTCACCGGCGTGCGCGTCCCAGGCGTCGGCCATGCATCGTGTCAGGTCCATCGTTGTCCTCCCGCGGCACGGCCGTTCGGACGGGCCCGATGCTGCCACCCGCAGGCGCAATCCGTCGCCAGGGGCCGGGCGTCTAAAATGCCGGGTTTTCACCCGACACCCCTCTCATGGCCGGTCATTCCAAGTGGGCGAACATCCAGCATCGCAAGGGGCGCCAGGACGAGAAGCGCGGCAAGGTCTGGACCCGCATCATCCGTGAGATCACGG
>CAZQPN010000107.1:0-4536 GCA_964595215.1 uncultured Rubrivivax sp.
TCTCGGTCTCGAAGTCGAGCAGCTTCTGGCCGTCGACGATCGCCAGCCGCCGCTCCTCGGGCTGCGTGGCGTTGATCAGCATTCTCTTCATCGGATCTCCTGGGCGCAGGGGCCGGCGTCAGGCGCCGGCGTGCGCGTCGTCGTTCTCACCGATGCACGAGAAAAGCCGCTGAAACCGCGTGGCGAAATGCCCTGGACTGCGAGCCTGCGGCGCCCCGGCGGGACGCGCGTTTCAGCAGGCGCGCAGCGTTGGCGCGTGCGTGCCGGGCCCCGCGCACGCCGTGCGGCCGCCGGCCCACGGCGCGGCCAGCCCGTCGGATCGTGTCCGGGGCTGGCTGCAGCGAGGGAGGGGCAGGGGCATGGCGCTCGGGTGGGGCGTGTCGGGCGACGCCGGTGGCAACCGGGCCGCAACCGGCCGTCTGCCACCTTCGGATGTTTCGTTGCCGCCCGCCGGCTCCATCTCGAACCGGGCGTGCGTGCGTGCGGATTCTTCGTCGATTCTCTGCCGCCCCGCACCGCGCGCCGCTGGCCTGCTTGGGCAGGCCGGCCCACGCAGCGGGTCCGGGGCGTTGCATCACCGGGTGCGTGCGCCCGAGGGCTCACGCGCTGCCACGTCCTGTCGGTCGTGCCCGGGTAAACTCCGGCAAATCAAGCACTTACTGCACGAACGTGGAGTCGCGGAGTATACGGGCGAAATCGCCAGCCGCGGCCCCCGGGCCCGGCACGCCGGCACGGCCCGCGGTGCAGACCTGGCAGGTCGACGCCGAGGCCGATGGGCAGCGCCTGGACAACTGGCTGCTGCGGCGGCTCAAGGGCGTGCCCAAGACGCTGGTCTACCGCGTCATCCGCTCCGGCGAGGTGCGGGTCAACAAGGGGCGCGCCAGTGCCGACACGCGGCTCGCGGCCGGCGACCTCGTGCGCGTGCCGCCGGTGCGCATGGCCGAGCGTCCCGCGCCGTCGGCACCGCCGCGCGAGTTCCCGGTCCTGTTCGAGGACGAGTGGCTGCTGGCGGTCGACAAACCGGCCGGCACCGCGGTGCACGGTGGCAGCGGCGTGAGCTTCGGCGTCATCGAGCAGCTGCGCCGGGCCCGCCCGCAGGCGCGCTTCCTGGAGCTCGTGCACCGGCTGGACAAGGAGACCTCGGGCATCCTGCTGCTGGCCAAGAAGCGCAGCGCGCTGGTCGCGCTGCAGGACCAGTTCCGCCAGCGCGAGACCGGCAAGGTCTACGCCGCGCTGGTCGCCGGCGCGTGGCCGGCGCCGCTGAAGGTGATCGATCTGCCGCTGCTGAAGACGCTGGACGCCGCCGGCGAGCGCCACGTGCGGGTGCCGTCGGCGGCGCACGACGCGGCGCGGCGCTCGATCACGCTGGTGCGCGTCGTGCGGCGCATTGGGCGCATTGAATCGGGCGCAAACGCCTTCACCTTGCTCGAAGTGACCATCAAGACCGGCCGCACTCACCAGATCCGCGTTCACCTCGCGCACCACGGCCACCCGATCGTGGGTGACCCGAAGTACGGCGACTTCGCGCTGAACAAGGCGGTCGCGCGCGCGCGCCGCTTCGAGCGCATGTTCCTGCACGCGCAGCGCCTGGCCTTCGACCACCCGGCCGATGGCCGACGCGTCGAGCTGGTCTCGCCGATGCCGGCAGAATGCCGGGCCCTGCTGGACGCCTTATGACCGCCCCCCGCCCCGACCACGGCACCGACCGCGCACCGGACCGCCGACGCTTCGACCTCATCGTCTTCGACTGGGACGGCACCCTGTTCGACTCGACCGCGCTGATCGTGCAGTGCATCCAGTCCGCCTGCGCCGACATCGGCATCGAGGTGCCCGACGCCGGGCGCGCCGCCTACGTCATCGGCCTGGGCCTGCACGACGCGCTGCAGCATGCCGCGCCGGGGCTGCCGCCGGAGCGCTACCCGGAGCTCGGCCGCCGCTACCGGCATCACTACTTCGCGCGCCAGCACGAGCTGGTGCTGTTCGACGGCACGCTGGCGATGCTGGCCGCACTGAAACAGCGCCAGCACTGGGTGGCGGTGGCCACCGGGAAGAGCCGCGCCGGGCTGGACGAGGCGCTCGCGCACTCGAGCCTGCACGAGTTGTTCGATGCGACGCGCACCGCCGACGAGACCGCGAGCAAGCCGCACCCGCGCATGCTGCAGGAACTGATGGCGGTCTTCGGCGTCGAACCGGGGCGCACGCTGATGATCGGCGACACGACGCACGATCTGCTGCTGGCGAGCAACGCCGGCACCGCCAGCGTCGGCGTCAGCTACGGCGCGCACGAGCCGGCCACCTTCCAGCAGCACGGGCCGCTGGCGATCGTGCACTCGACGCGCGAGTTGCACGACTGGCTGTTGGCCAACGCATGAGCGTTCCGGTCGAAACCCCGCAGGCGGTGTGCGCGTCGGACGCGCTCGCCGAGCGCGGCCGCGCGGTCGTGTGGGACGTGCTGCAGCACGGCGAGCCGGCGCGTGCCTTCGTGCTGCGCGTCGGCGGCCGGGTCGTGGCCTACCTGAACCGCTGCGTGCATGTGCCCACCGAGATGGACTGGCAGGAAGGCGAGTTCCTGGACAGCGACCGGCGCTGGATCGTCTGCTCGATGCATGGCGCCCACTACGAGCCCGAGAACGGGCGCTGCGCCGCCGGGCCCTGCGGGCGCGGACAGCTGACGGCGCTGCCGGTCGAGGAGCGCGACGGGCAGGTCTGGTGGCAACCGACGCCCGAGACCCGGCCGCTGGCCTTCGACGACAACTGACAACCCGCGGGGCCGGGCTGCGACCAGCCCGCCCCCGCGGGGCCCAACCCACGTGGCCGAGCCACATTCGCCTGAGAGGACGCCTGCATGGACCCGCTGGACAACGACCCCCGCCGCGGCCAGACCGAGGCCGCGCTGACCGCGGCCGTGCGCGCGCTGATCGAGGACCGGCGCAGCGAGCGCCACTGGCGCATCTTCTTCCGCCTGGCCTGGCTGGCGCTGCTCGTCGCCGTCGCCTGGGTGCTGCTGTCGCGTGCCACCCCGACGGTATCGACGAGCCAGCCGCACACCGCGCTGGTCGAGGTGCGCGGCGAGATCGCGCTGGACAGCGAGGCGAGCGCCGACCGCCTCGTCGGCGCGCTGACGGACGCCTTCGAGGACCGGGGCGCGAAGGCCGTCGTGCTGCGCATCAACTCGCCCGGCGGCAGCCCGGTGCAAAGCGGCATCGTCTACGATGAGATCCGGCGCCTGAAGGCGCTGCACGGCAAGCCCGTGTACGCCGTCGTCGAGGACATCTGTGCCAGCGGCGCGTACTACATGGCCGCCGCGGCCGACGAGATCTTCGTCGACAAGGCCAGCCTGGTCGGCAGCGTCGGCGTGCTGATGGACGGCTTCGGTTTCGTCGGCCTGATGGACAAGCTGGGCATCGAGCGCCGGCTGCTGACCGCCGGCGCGCACAAGGGCCTGCTCGATCCGTTCTCGCCCCGCGATCCGTCCGACACCGCCTACGCGCAGTCGCTCATCGACCAGATCCACGGCCAGTTCATCGACGCCGTCAAGCGCGGCCGCGGCGACCGGCTGAAGGAGGGCCCGGAGACCTTCTCCGGACTGGTCTGGAACGGCGAGGAGGCGGTGCGCATCGGCCTGGCTGACCGCCTGGGCAACCTCGACTTCGTCGCCCGCGAGATCGTGAAGGCCGAGGAGATCGTCGACTACACGGCCTACGAGAACCTGGCCGAGCGCCTGGCGCGTCGCTTTGGAGCCGCGATGGGCGAGGGCGCGGTGCGCGCGCTGCGCGCCGTCGCGCCGCTGCGCTGATGGCGGCGCCGCTGGCCGAGCGGCTCCAGGTCGCGTCGCAGTACCTGCTGCCGAAGCAGGCGCTGACGGTCGCCGCCGGTCGCCTGGCGCGGGCCGAGGCCGGCGCGGCGACGACGGCCGTGATCCGCTGGTTCATCGGCCGCTATGGCGTTGACATGGCCGAGGCCGCCGACCCCGACCCGGCCGCCTACCCGAGCTTCAACGCCTTCTTCACGCGCGCGCTGCGCGACGGCGTGCGGCCGCTGGCCGACGCCGACTGGGTCTGCCCGGTCGATGGCGCGATCAGCCAGTTCGGGCGCATCGAGGGTGGCCGCCTGCTGCAGGCCAAGGGCCACCACTACAGCACGCGCGCGCTGGTCGGCGGCGACGCGTCGCTGGCTGCGAGCTTCGACGATGGCCACTTCGCGACCCTGTACCTGAGCCCGCGCGACTACCACCGGATCCACATGCCGGGCGCCGGGCGTCTGCGCCGCATGCTGCACGTGCCGGGGGCGCTGTTCTCGGTCAACCCGGCCACGGCGCGCGGCGTGCCGGGGCTGTTCGCACGCAACGAGCGCGTCGTGTGCGTGTTCGATGGCGACGGGCCGGACGCCGCCCCGTGGGTGATGGTGCTGGTCGGCGCCACCATCGTCGGCAGCATGGCCACCGCCTGGCACGGTGTCGTCAACCCGCCGCGGCCCGGACGGCTGCGCGAGTGGACTTACGCCGACGGCGCGCACGTGCTGGCGAAGGGCGACGAG
>CAZQPN010000107.1:4546-7975 GCA_964595215.1 uncultured Rubrivivax sp.
TTTGCAGCAGGCGACGAGATGGGGCGGTTCTACCTCGGATCGACCGTGGTGCTGCTGTGGCCGCGCGGGCCGCTGGCCTTCGATCCGTCGTGGGCGCCCGGCAAACCGGTCCGGCTGGGCGAGGCGATGGCGCGCCGCGCTTGACGCGGCTGGTGGTCGGGGCGGTGACTCAGCGGCCCCGTTGTCCGCCGCCGCGCCGGCGCGGCGGCCACCGCCACCAGGTCCAGGCCACCAGCAGCGCGAAGGCGGTGTAGGCGACGACGAAGGCCCAGGGCGGGGCATCGACGTAGAGCAGCCGCTGCAGCCAGTGGCCGATGAAGCTGTCGTCGAAGCCGGCCTCGCCGGCGCGGCGGCGCAGCCAGACCTCCAGCCAGGTCAGCGGGCAGTGCACGCCGAGCCAGGCCTGGGCGACGACGACGCCGATCGCCACTGCGTGCGCGACCCGGAAGACCGGGGCGTCGACCCAGCGCCAGCGGTGCCAGGCGCCGATCCAGACCGCGACCAGCCCGCCGACGACGAACGCGACGATGCCGACGTGCGCGATCAGCACGGCGTCGGCGAGCCAGGCGGCGGTGCGGCCCGAGGGCATGGCGGTGAGCTCCATCGGTCGCGTCGATTCTGCGGCCACCACGATCGCCGTCGCCAGCTGCGGGGCACACCGCCCGGTCGCTGGAGCCGCGTCCTGCCGGCGATGGCCGGGGTCTGCCGTTACATTCGGGCGATGGTTTCGCCCCCGATCCGCAGGCGCGGGCTAGCCGCCCGGCCGCTGCACCTTCACGCGCAGGTGGCGCGCCGGCAGCGCCTGCGCGTCGAGCGCCGCCTGCACGCGCGGCAGGCACTGGCGCAGTTTGGCGGCGGCGGCACCGCTGGAGACGAGCAGTGTCCAGCCCTCGTCGTCCAGCGGCCCCGGTCGCACCTGGGCGGCCAGCGGCGCCGGCAGCGCACCGCGTATCGCCTCCCAGCGCGCGTTCGAGTCGCGCACCCGCTGCAGCAGGCCACCGAGCGCGCTGCTGCGCGCCAGCGCCTCGGCCACGGGCAGCGTGGGTGGGGCGGGCCGCGGGGATGACATCGCCCGGAGTGTAGACATGCAGATCCTGATCACCCACGGCCACCTGGCGCGCACGCGCGTGCTGCAGTTCCGGCGCTGGCAACTGGCGCTCGCCGCGCTGGGGCTGGCGCTCGGCCTGATGCTGGCCTCAGGCGCCGTTTACCACTTCGTGTTCGTGAAGGCGGCGCAGGAGCGCTGGCCCATCGTCAGCCAGCTCGTGCGCTGGGTCGTGCGCGAGGATCTGGTGCAGCACGAGCGCTACCTGCGCGAGAACCTCGACGCGATGGCCCAGCGTGTCGGCGAGATGCAGGCGCGGCTGGTGTCGCTGCAGGTGATGGGCGAGCGTGTCGCCGGGCTGGCCGGGGTGCCGCCGTCCGACCTGGCGCCCGCGACCGCCGAGCCGGCACCGCCTGACCCGAAGGCCGGCGGCGGACGCGCCGCCGTGCCCGGTCGCGGCGCACCTGGCCCTGTCGGCGCATCAACGCAGGGGTCCGCCTCCGCGCCCGTGCCGGGCCCCGCGCAGGGCGGGCCGTACCGTCCGGCCGGCACTGCCATCGCACCGACGCTGGACGCCCTCGGCGACGCCCTCGGCCGGCTCGACGAGGCCGCGGCGCTGAGTGCCGACGTCTTCACCTACGTCGAGTCGCGCCTGCTGGAGGGCCGGCTGCAGGCGCTGATGGTGCCCAGCATCGCGCCGGTGCAGGGTGTCGTCGGCTCGGGCTTCGGCTTCCGGTTCGACCCCTTCAACGGCCGGCGCGCGCTGCACACCGGGCTGGACTACCCGGCCCCCTTGGGCACGCCCATCGTCGCGGCGGCCGGCGGCGTCGTCGTCTCGACCGACCCCCACCCCGAGTACGGCCAGCTGCTGGTGATCGACCACGGCAACGGTCTGTCGACGCGCTATGCGCACGCTTCGCGCATCCTGGTGGCGCCGGGCGACATCGTCCGGCGCGAGCAATTGGTGGCCGAGGTCGGCAACACCGGCCGGTCGACCGGGCCGCATCTGCACTTCGAGGTCCTCGTCGACGGCGTGCCGCAGAACCCGTCGCGCTTTCTGGCGCGCCGCGCGGACGCGCCGGCGGCGGCCCGGGCCGCCGGTGTCACGAGGGGCCCGGTGATAAACTGATCAGTTGGTCATGCGGCCGATGGCCGGTGCTTCGTGCGCCCGCTGTCGGGCGGATGCGTTTTGCCCTCCCTCGGCGCCGACCGACGGGCCGGCGCCGCGGGCGGCCGGGTCCGGATCGGCCTCGACGGTCCTGTCGGCCCCGGGCGCCGCGGTGGCCAGTGCCGAAGAGGCGCGGTCGCCGCCCCCCTTTTGCAGGCGTTGACGCTCGTCCATGCTCCCCAAGTTCCTGACATCGATGTTCGGCAGCCGCAACGACCGGCTGCTGAAGACCTACCGCCGTGCGGTGCAGCAGATCAATGCGCTGGAGCCGCAGTTCGAGGCCCTGGACGATGCGCAGCTCCGTGCCAAGACCGAGGAGTTCCGCAAGCGACTGGCCGACGGCGCCCCGCTCGACGATCTGCTGCCCGAGGCCTTCGCCGTCGTGCGCGAGGCCAGCAAGCGCACGCTGAAGATGCGCCACTTCGACGTCCAGCTGGTCGGCGGCATCGCGCTGCACCAGGGCAAGATCGCCGAGATGCGCACCGGCGAGGGCAAGACGCTGACCGCCACGCTGCCGGTGTACCTGAACGCGCTGAGCGCCAAGGGCGTGCACGTCGTCACCGTCAACGACTACCTGGCTTCGCGCGACGCCGAGTGGATGGGCCGGCTGTACGGCTTCCTGGGGCTGAGCGTGGGCGTCAACGTGCCGGGCATGGACCGGGCGCAGAAGCAGGCCGCGTTCGCCGCCGACGTCACCTACGGCACGAACAACGAGTTCGGCTTCGACTACCTGCGCGACAACATGGTCTACGAGACGCGCGACCGCGTCGCGCGTGGGCTGAACTACGCCATCGTCGACGAGGTCGACTCGATCCTGATCGACGAGGCGCGCACGCCGCTGATCATCTCCGGCCAGGCCGAGGACCACACCGAGCTGTACGTGCGCATCAACGCCGTCGTGCCCAAGCTGAAGAAGCAGATCGGCGAGGAGAACGTGCGCACCGGCGAGGGCGTGATCGAGCCGGGCGACTTCACCGTCGACGAGAAGACGCACCAGGTCTTCCTGACCGAGTCCGGCCACGAGCGCGCCGAGGAGATCCTGAGCGAGGCCGGCCTGCTGCCCGACGGCGCCAGCCTGTACGACCCGGCCAACATCGCGCTGATGCACCATGTGTACGCGGCGCTGCGCGCGCATCACCTGTACCACCGCGACCAGCAGTACGTGGTGCAGAGCGGCGAGGTGGTGATCGTCGACGAGTTCACCGGCCGCCTGATG
>CAZQPN010000108.1:0-7944 GCA_964595215.1 uncultured Rubrivivax sp.
TAGACGACGTCGAGGATGACCTCCAGCCCGGCCGCGTGCAGCGTGCGCACCATGGTCTTGAACTCGCCGAGCTTGCCCGACGCGCTGTAGCGCGGGTGCGGCGCGAAGAAACCGATCGTGTTGTAGCCCCAGTAGTTCGACAGGCCGCGCTCGACGAGGTGGCGGTCGTCGACGAAGGCGTGCACCGGCATCAGCTCGACGGTGGTCACGCCCAGCCGCTTCAGGTGCTCGATGACCGGGGCACTGGCGAGCCCGGCGTAGGTGCCGCGCAGCGCCGGCGGCACGTCCGGGTGCCGCATCGTCAGGCCGCGCACGTGGGCCTCGTAGATCACCATGTCGTGCCAGGGCACGCCGGGGGAGCGGTCGTCGCCCCAGGAGAAGGCGGTCTCGACGACCTTGCAGCGCGGCAGGTAGGGCGCGCTGTCCCGGCGGTCGAACGACAGGTCGCCGTCAGTGTGGCCGATGCGGTAGCCGAACAGCGCGTCGTGCCAGCGCAACGGCCCGGCGAGCGCGTGGGCGTAGGGGTCGAGCAGCAGCTTGTGGCCGTTGAAGCGCTGTCCGTCGCGCGGCCGGTAGGGGCCGTGCACGCGGTAGGCGTAGAGCTGGCCGGGTCGGGCCTGCGGCAGGTAGCCGTGGAAGACCTGGTCGGTGCGCTCGCGCAATTCGATGCGCTGCACCTCGTGGCGTCCGCTGGGGTCGAACAGGCACAACTCGACGCGCTCGGCCGACTCGGAGAAGAGCGCGAAGTTGACGCCCATGCCGTCCCAGGTGGCGCCCCGCGGGTAGGGGCGTCCGGGCCAGAGCGCGTCCAGGCGCGTGGCCGTCTTCATCGCCGCGTGTCGTCGCGTCGCGGGAACCAGCGGTCCAGCAGGCGTGCGGCGCGATGCCGGCCGCCCAGGCCGAAAGCCAGCGCCAGTGCGAGCACGGCGCCGGCGAGCAGGATCAGGAAAGTCTGCTGGATCAGTCCGCCGCCGATGTCCAGGTGGTCGAACGCCAGCAGCAGCACGAAGGCCATCACCGCGTAGCGCGCGAGCCGGCCGAGCAGCTCGGTGTCACCCAGCCCGGCGCTGCTGGCGTGGCCGGCCGCGGCCTGACCGACGAAGCGCGCGAAGTAGCTGCCGAAGACGATGATCAGCAGCGCCACGACGAGGCGCGGGAAGAACAGCAGCACCCGGCCCAGCACGTCCGTGACCGGCGTCACCTGCAGGCTGCTGAAGACGATCATCAGCGTCACGACGATTGCGAACCAGAAGGCGATCAGGCCGAACAGGTCGCAGGTGTCGCGTGTGCTGCCACCCTGCCGCAGGAAGTCGTCGGTGCCGGCGCGATCGGTCAGCACGTGGAAGTTGATCGTGCGCAGCGCCTTGACCACCGCCATCCGCAGCGCCTTGGCCACGAGCCAGCCGGCGACCGCGATCAGCACCGACAGCAGCAGCCGCGGCACGAAGCCGCCGACCTGCTGCAGCAGCGACCGAACCGGCTCGAGCATGACGTCGATGGTGTCCATCGTTCCTCCCTCGCCTTAGACCGGCACGCCGGCCAGAACGGCCAGCCCGGCCAAGGGTACGCCGATCCAGTCGGGCCGGTTGTCGATCTCGTAGCGCAGCTCGTACAAGGCCTTCTCGCACTCGAACAACTCGATCAGCGGCCGCATGGCCTCGAAGGCGCCGGCGTCGGCGTAGAGCCCGCCGGCGACCACGACCTCGGCGTAGCCATCCAGGAAGGCGCGCCGCATCGCCTGTTCCCAGTCGCGCGCCACCGCGCCCAGGGCGTGCTGCTCGACCGACACCGCGGACACCTGACCGAGCGAGGTCTGGCGCGCATAGTCCAGCGAGCGCAGCATGCCGGCCACGTCGCGCAGCGCGCTGTGCCTGGCACGTCGCTCGTCGAGCGGCCGCGCAGGCTCGCCCTCGAAGTCGATCAGCACGAAGTCGTCCTGCACGACCAGCACTTGCCCGAGGTGCAGGTCGCCGTGGTGGCGCGTCTTCTGACCGCTCGGGGGCATGTCGCGCACCGCCGCGAGGCGCTGCCGCAGCGCCGGCGCGGCCGCGCGCACGCGCTCGCCGAGCGCGGCCAGCGGCGCCGGCCAGGCCGCAAGCAGGTCGGACACGCGCTGCAGCGTCAACGCGAGCTCGGCGGCCGTGCGGTCGCTCCACAGGGCCAGGTCGGCGGCCGTCACCGGCGCCGGCGCGAAGGCGGGGTCGGCGCTCGGCCGGGCCAGGACCACGTGCAGTTCGGCGACCCGTCGCGCCAACGCCTGGATACGCTCGGCCATCGCGGGAATGGCGTCGGCCATCGTCGGTCCGCCGGTGGCGTGGGCCTCCAGCATCCGCGTCAACTGCTCGGTCACCGCGGTCCAGGCGTCGCCCTGGTTGGCGACCTGGGCCTGCAGCAGCATCAGCACGGTGCGCGTGCCGTCGTCGGCCTCGTGCTCGACGCAGCCGGCGACCGGCACGCAGGGCTCGAAGCCGGCATCGGTGAGGTGGCGGCCGAGCTCGAGCTCGGGGTTGATCCCGGCCTGCAGCCGGCGGTAGGCCTTCAGGAACAGCCGATGCCCGAGCAGGCTGATCGAGTTGGTGCTGGTCGCCACCCGCATCAGCTCGAGCGGGGCGTCGAGCGCGCCGCGCGTGACGACGTCGAAAGCCTGCGTGGGCACGAAGCGCAGGCTGCCGCCTCTGCAGCGCAGGGTCTGGCGTCGGCCGATGGCCTCGACGACGGCGCGGCAGAAGGCCTCGTCGCCCATCGCATCGGCCAGCACGCCGACCGCGGCCTGCTGCCGCACGCGGCTGACGGCCAACGGCGCGAGCGCGCGCGCACGCTCCTCGTCGTCGTCCTCGTAGGCGAGCGCCAGCGGGAGGTTATAGCGGTCGGTCGCGCTGCCGCCGGCGGTCTCCGCCAGCGCCATCAGCCACTGCCGGTCGTCGGCCTCGAACAGGCCCTCGTCGGCCAGTCGCACGCGCGACAGCGCCTCGCCCTTGGTGGCGAACCAGCGCTGACGCTGCACGAAGCGCGGCAGCAGTTCGTCCTCGAGCTGGGTCCGCGTGCGCTCGGCCATGCCGATGCGCCATGGCACGACGCGGTCGCGGAAGAAGCTGTTCCAGCCATCGAACAGCACCAGCACCGGCAGGTCGTCCTGCGCCAGTCGGTCGACGTGCCAGTCCGGCGGCTCGATGTCGGTGGCGAGACGGAACCAGAAGAAGCCGTGTCCGGGCAGGGTCAGCAGGTAAGGCAGCTCGCCGATCGGCGGAAACGGGTTGCGGCCGATCAGCTCGAGCGGCACGCGTCCCTTGTAGTCGTGCAGGTCGAGCTCGACCGGCTGCGCGGCGCGGCTCATGTTGGCCACGCACAGGATCACCTCGTCGTGATCGCCCTCGGCATAGTCGCGCACGTAGGCCAGGATCTTGCGGTTGCCCGGGTGCAGCATGCGGAACCGACCGCGCCCGAAGGCGCGGAACTGCGCGCGCACGGCAAGCATGCGCCGCGTCCAGTTCAGCAGCGAGGCCGGCTCGCGCGACTGCGCCTCGACGTTGACCGCCTCGAAGCCGTAGATCGGATCCTGGATCGGCGGCAGGAACAGGCGTTGCGGGTCGGCGCGCGAGAAGCCGCCGTTGCGGTCGCTCGCCCATTGCATCGGTGTGCGCACGCCGTCGCGGTCACCGAGGAAGATGTTGTCGCCCATGCCGATCTCGTCGCCGTAGTACAGCACCGGCGTGCCGGGCATCGACAGCAGCAGGCTCTTCATCAGCTCGATGCGGGCGCGGTCGTTCTCCAGCAGCGGTGCCAGCCGGCGGCGGATGCCCAGGTTGATGCGCGCGCGGGCGTCGGCGGCGTACATGCGGTACATGTAGTCGCGCTCCTTGCTGGTCACCATCTCGAGCGTGAGCTCGTCATGGTTGCGCAAGAAGATCGCCCACTGGCAGCCGTCGGGGATGGCCGGCGTCTGCGCGAGGATCTCGACCACCGGGTGGCGCTCTTCCTGCGCGATCGCCATGTACATGCGCGGCATCAGCGGGAAGTGGTAGGCGACATGGCACTCGTCGCTGTCGCCGAAGTACTCGCGCACGTCCTCCGGCCACATGTTGGCCTCCGCCAGCAGCATGCGGCCCGGGTAGTCCTGGTCGATGCGGCGGCGGATCTCCTTGATGACCTGATGCGTCTCGCGCAGGTTCTCGTTGGAGGTACCGTCGCGTTCGATCAGGTAGGGAATGGCGTCCAGCCGGAAGCCATCGACACCCATCTCGAGCCAGAACTCCATCACCGACAGCACGGCCTCGAGCACCGCCGGGTTGTCGAAGTTCAGGTCCGGCTGGTGGCTGAAGAAACGGTGCCAGTAGTACTGCTGCGCGACCTCGTCCCAGGCCCAGTTGGACTTCTCGGTGTCGGTGAAGATGATGCGCGTGCCGCTGTACAGCTTGGGGTCGTCGCTCCAGACGTAGAAGTCGCGCTCGGGCGAGCCTTTCGGCGCGTGGCGCGCGCGCTGGAACCAGGGGTGCTGGTCGGAGGTGTGGTTGACGATCAGCTCGGTGATCACGCGCAGCCCGCGCCGGTGTGCCTCGTCGACGAAGCGCCTGAAGTCGTCGAGCGTCCCGTACGCCGGGTGCACGTTCTCGTAGTCGGCGACGTCGTAGCCGTCGTCGCGGAACGGCGACGGGTAGAAGGGCAGTAGCCAGATCGTGTTGACGCCCAGCGACTGCACGTGGTCGAGCCGCTCGGTCAGGCCGCGGAAGTCGCCAATGCCGTCGCCGTTGGCATCGGCGTAGGCCTTGACGTGCAGCTCGTAGATGACCGCGTCCTTGTACCAGAGCGGGTCGGCGGCAGGTGCCGTGGCCAAGGCTGCGCCGGCACCGGCCGCAGCGCCTGGCGCCGTGTCGTCGTCGACGTCCGCCTTCACCAGGGCCTCCTCACAGGAAGTAGTCGAAGTCCTGCTCGCGCCGCAGGTGGCGGCGCAGGTGCATCAGGTGCACCGGGCAGCGCTGCGGGTCGAGGCTGACGAAGTTGCGCGCGCCGTGCCACAGGAAGTGCGCGTCGCTGATCAGATCGTGCACCTGGTAGGCCTGGTCCGGCGGCAGGCCGAGCGTGCCGAGGTCGATCTCGACCCAGCCGCTCTGCGTGTGGTGCGGGTCGAGGTTGACGACGCAGACGACGACGTCGCTGCCGTCCGGCGTGGCCTTCCAGTAGGCGAGCATCTGCTCGTTGTCGATCGGCAGGAAGCGCAGGCCGTCGTCGCGCTGCAGCGCGGGATGCTCGTTGCGCGCGCGATTGAGCGTGCCGATGAAGTCGGCCAGCGAATCGGCGCGCGTGCGGTCCCACTGGCGGCGCTCGAACTTCTCGCTGTCGAGGTACTCCTCGCCGCCTTCGCGCAGCGCGCGGTCCTCCAGCAGCTCGTAGGCCGGCCCGTAGATGCCGTAGCTGGCCGACAGCGTGGCGGCCAGCGCGACGCGCGCCATGAACACCGGCCGGCCGCCGTACTGCAGCGCGGTGGGCAGGATGTCGGGCGTGTTCGGCCAGGCGTTGGGGCGGAAGTAGTCCCGCCCGGGGCCGTGCGCCAGTTCGGTGAAGTAGTCGGTCAGCTCGCGCTTGGTGTTGCGCCAGGTGAAGTAGGTGTAGGACTGGCTGAAGCCGAGCTTGGCCAGACGGTGCATGACCTTGGGTCGCGTGAAGGCCTCGGACAGGAAGATGACGTCCGGGTGGGCGGCGCGCACGCGCGCGATCGCCCACTCCCAGAAGCCGAAGGCCTTGGTGTGCGGGTTGTCGACACGGAAGATCTTCACGCCCTGAGACGCCCAGTGCATCATCACGCCCGCCAACGCCTCCCACAGCGCCGGCCAGTCGTCGCACTCGAAATCCAACGGGTAGACGTCCTGGTACTTCTTGGGCGGGTTCTCGGCGTACTGGATCGTGCCGTCGCCGCGCGTCCTGAACCACTGCGGGTGCGCGCGCACCCAGGGGTGGTCGGGCGCGCACTGGTAGGCGATGTCCAGCGCGACGTCGATGCCGTGGACCGCGGCGGCGGCGACGAGGCGCCGGAAGTCCTCGGCGCTGCCCAGAGCGGGGTGGATGGCCTCGTGCCCGCCCTCGGCCGCGCCGATCGCCCACGGGCTGCCGACATCGTGTGGCGCCGGCGTCAGCGTGTTGTTGGGCCCCTTGCGCATCGTGCGCCCGATCGGATGGATGGGCGGGAAGTACAGCACGTCGAAGCCCATGCGCGCGACGTAGGGCAGCCAGGCCTCGCAGTCGGCGAACGTGCCGTGCCGCGCCGGGTCGTCGGACGCCGAGCGGGGGAAGAACTCGTACCAGGCCGAGAAGCGCGCACGCTCGCGTTCCACCGTCACCGGCATGGCCTGCGCATGGGTGCGCGCATGGCGCAGGTCGGGGTGGCGCGCGGCCAGCGCGCCGCGCGCCGCGTCGCCGCCGAGACGCTGCAGCGCCTCGGCCGTGGCGCCGGCGGCCACCGCCGCGGCGAGTTCATCGGCCCAGGCGCGCAGCAGCGCCGCGTCGGGCCCCGGGGCCGCGCGGTCGGCGGCCTTGCCGATCAGCTGCGCGCCGGCCTGCGCGGCGACACGCACGTCGTCGGCGTCGACACGGCGCGCGAAATCGTGCCGCCACGACAGGAAGGGGTCGACCCAGGCGCGCACCGTGAATTCCCAGCCGCCGAGCGCGTCGACCGTGAACGCGGCATGCCAGCGGTCGTTGCCCAGCGGCGACATCGGCGCCTCGCGCCACGCGGCCTCGCCGGCGCGGCGCCACAGCAGCGTCGCGGCCACCACGTCGTGGCCGTCGGCGAAGCAGTCGGCCTCGACCCGCACGCTGTCGCCCAGCGTGCGCTTGACCGCGAAGCGGCCGCTGTCGACGGCGGGCGCCACGTTCTCGATGACGGCACGCACGCGGCCGTCGTCGTTGGCGGCCGCGGTGGCCTGCGCGGCCGCACGGGTCGCCGTCGGCGCACGCTGGGGCGGGGCAATGCTCATGCCGGGCTGTCCTGCCGTTCGAGCACCAGCACGCCCAGTGGCGGCAGCTGCAGGTTCAGCGCGTGGAAGTGCCCGTGCGCGGCCACCGGAACGCTGTGCACGCCGCCGGCGTTGCCGACGCCGCTGCCGCCGTACAGCGTGGCGTCGCTGTTCAGCCGCTCGCGCCAGAGCCCGGCCGCGGGCACGCCGACGAGGTAGTTGGCGCGCGGCACGGGCGTGAAGTTGACGACCACGAGCACGCTGCGTCCGGCGCGGTCGCGCCGCAAGTAACTCAGCACGCTGTTGTCGGCGTCGTGGCAGTCGATCCAGTCGAAGCCGCCGGCCTCGCAGTCGAGCTGGTGCAGCGCCGGGCAGCCGCGGTACAGGCGGTTCAGGTCCTCGACCCAGCGCTCGACGCCGGCGTGCGCCGGGTCCTCCAGCCGCCACCACTCGAGCACGTCGTCGTGGTTCCACTCGCTGCACTGGGCGATCTCGCCGCCCATGAACAGCAGCTTCTTGCCGGGATGGGTCCACATGTAGCCCAGCAGCAGTCGCAGGTTGGCGAAGCGCTGCCAGTGGTCGCCCGGCATCTTGGCCAGCAGCGAGCCCTTGCCGTGCACGACCTCGTCGTGCGACAGCGGCAGCACGAAGTTCTCGTTGAAGGCGTAGATCAGCGAGAAGGTCAGCTCGCCATGGTGCCAGCGCCGGTGCACCGGCTCGTGCGCCAGGTAGGCCAGCGTATCGTGCATCCAGCCCATGTTCCACTTCAGGCCGAAGCCCAGCCCACCGACATAGGTCGGGCGCGAGACCATCGGCCAGGCGGTGGACTCCTCGGCCATCACCTGCACGTCGGGGTGCTGCGTGTAGACCGACTCGTTGAGGCGGCGCAGGAAGTCGATCGCCTCCAGGTTCTCGCGCCCGCCGTGCTGGTTGGGGATCCACTCGACTTCCTTGAGAGAGTAGTCGAGGTAGAGAATCGACGCCACGGCGTCGACGC
>CAZQPN010000109.1:0-7916 GCA_964595215.1 uncultured Rubrivivax sp.
CGTTGGTCATCATCACGATGCGATCGGACAGCAGCACCGCCTCGTCGACGTCGTGCGTGATCATGAACACCGTGTTCTTCAGCTCGGCCTGGATGCGCATGACCTCGTCCTGCAGGTGCGCGCGGGTCAGCGCGTCAAGGGCCCCGAAGGGTTCGTCGAGCAGCAGCACCTTGGGTTGCATGGCGAGCGCCCGCGCGATGCCAACGCGCTGCTTCATGCCGCCCGAGATCTCGGACGGCAGCCGCTTGAGCGCATGCGCCATGCTCACCATCTCCAGGTTGTGCAGGATCCATTCACGCTGCTCGGCTTTGCTCTTGGTGCCCCGGAACACCTTGTCGACCGCGATCGCGACGTTCTGATACACGGTGAGCCAGGGCAGCAGCGAGTGGTTCTGGAACACGACCGCGCGGTCGGGCCCGGGGCCCGAGACCTCGCGGCCATCGAGGATCACGCCGCCGGCCGTGGGCGCGAGCAGTCCGGCCACGATGTTGAGCACGGTGCTCTTGCCGCAGCCCGAGTGGCCGATCAGCGCAATGAACTCGCCTCGCTCGACCTGCAGATCGATGCCCTGCAGCACCACGTTGGTCTGGCCGTCGCGCGTGAAGCTCATGTCGACGGCGGACAGGTTCAGGTAGGCCATGGTGATTGCTCCCTGTGGACTCAACCGGCGGCGGTGCCGCGGGTGACGAGCTGACCGATCCAGGCCACCAGCCGGTCGAGCGCGTAGCCCACCAGGCCCACCACCAGCAGCGCGAGGATGATGTCGCTGATGAGCGACGAGTTCCAGGCGTCCCATATGAAGAAGCCGATGCCGACGCCGCCGATCAGCATTTCGGCCGCCACGATGGCCAGCCACGACAGCCCGACGCCGATGCGCAGCCCGGTGAAGATGTAGGGCGCAGCCGCCGGCAGCATGATCTTCCAGAACACCTCCAGCGGACCGAGGCGGATCACGCGCGCCACGTTGCGGTAGTCCTGCGGGATGTTGCGGATGCCCACCGAGGTGTTGATGATGATCGGCCAGATCGCGGTGATGAAGATGACGAAGATGGCCGACGGCTGGCCGTCGCGGAAGCCAGCCAGCGAGATCGGCAGCCAAGCCAGCGGCGGCACCGTGCGCAGGATCTGGAACAGCGGGTCCAGGCCACGCAGTGCCCATGTGCTCTGGCCCACCAGCACACCCAGGCCCACGCCAGCCACCACGGCCAGCAGGTAGCCCTGGGCCACGCGTTCCAGGCTGGCCAGGATCTGCCAGCCCAGGCCCTTGTCGTTGCCGCCGTTGTCGGCGAAGGGGTTGACGATCAGCTCCCATGTGTCGGTGACCACCTTGCTCGGCGCCGGCAGCGAGGCGCCCGGACCGGAGGCCAGCAGTTCCCACAGCAGCAGCAGGAGCCCGACCACGACCAGCGGCGGCAACACATGGGTGAGAAGGCCCCGGCCCAGATCGGCTGCGGCGCGTTTCCACCGTGCAGGCGGGGACGGTGTCGGCGTCCGGCCAGGCGCGGCGTCGGCGAGATCAATCGTGCTCATGGCAGTGTCCTTTCAGGCGCTCAGGCCCCACGCATCGCCTTGATGGCCAGGCTGTCCAGATAGGCCTTGGGATTCGCCGGATCGAAGACCTTGCCGTCGAAGAAGCGCTCGACGCCGCGCGAGGTGCTGCCCGGGATGTCGGCGGCGGCCACGCCCAGCGTCTTGGCGGCCTGGCGCCAGAGGTCCTCACGATTCACCTTCTTGATCCAGCCGGCCGCATCGAAGGCGGGCGGCAGATATCCCCAACGGATGTTCTCGGTGATGAACCAAAGGTCGTGGCTCTGGAAGGGATAGGAGGCCTGGTCCTTCCAGTAGCGCATCTGCTGCGGGCTGTCCTTCACCACGCGGCCGGTGCCGTAGTCGAAATCGCCACGCAGACGGTCGACGATATCGTCGTAGGGCGCGTTGATCCAGCGCCGCTGAGAGCAGATCCGCGCCACCTCGTCGCGGTTGGCCCTGTCCTCGCACCACATCTGCGCTTCCATCACGGCACGGATCAGCGCCTGAGTGGCGTTCGGGTGCGCCTCGACCCAGTCGCTGCGCATCGCGAAGGCCTTCTCCGGGTGGTTGTGCCACAGCTCACTCGTGGTGACGGCGGTGTAGCCGATGCCCTGGTTGATGAGCTGCCGGTTCCAGGGTTCGCAGACGCAGAAGGTGTCCATGCTGCCCACCTTCATGTTGGCCACCATCTGCGCCGGAGGCACGACGATGGTCGAGATGTCCTGGTTCGGATCGATGCCGCCGGCGGCCAGCCAGTAGCGGATCCACATGTCGTGCGTGCCGCCGGGGAAGGTCATCGCCGCCTTGACGCCACCACCCTTTGCAGCCTTGGCGGCCAGCGCGCGCTTGAAGGCGCTGGTGTCGGCGCCGACCTTCAGCTCGGCGTACTCCTTGCCGACAGAGATGCACTGACCGCCGAGGTTCAGGCGCGCCAGGATGCTCATCGGCACGGGCACGTTGTTGGCGGTGGCCGCACCGCTGGCGATCAGATACGGCATCGGCGTCAGGATGTGCGCGCCATCGATGCCGTTGCCCTTGCTTCCGAGCACCAGGTTGTCGCGCGTCGTGCCCCAGCTGCTCTGCTTGAGCACCTCGACGTCGGGCATGCCGTGCTTCTTGAAGAAGCCCTTCTCGATGCCGACGAACAGCGGCGCCGCGTCGGTGAGCGCGATGAAGCCGAGCTTGGCGCCGCTGACCTCGGGGCCACCGCTGGCACGCGCGGCCCGAGGGGCCAGCCCGAGCACACTGGCGGCGACGCCCGCGGCGGCGGCCTGGGTCAGGCGGCGGCGGGACTGCCCCGCAGCGGACAGCGTGGCTGCGGGTGGAACGGTTCGCGGCATGGACATGGGGCTCTCCTCGAGCTGGTTTCAAGACCAATGAAAAAACGGCGCCCTCCGGCACACCACCGTCGGTGGCTGCCAAAGGACGCCGTTGTCCTGAGCGCCCGGTCTGCACCGGGCTGGGGCCGACATTGACCCCATGACCCACTCATGCACGAGCCGTGCCAGCCTCTCGACCAAACTTGCTCGCGCGGTGGGCGGGCATCACGGACCGTCGATCAGCGGCCCCATCTGCAGCACGCTCTCGGCCACTTCGCCCAGGCGCCGATGCTGTTGCATCGCCGCATTGCGCAACAGCCGGTAGGCGGCCTCCTCGCTCAGCCCCCGGCGGTCCATCAGCAGGCCCTTGGCGCGCTCGACGAGCTTGCGCTCGCGCAAGGCCGCCTGGGCCGCGAGGAGGTCCTCTTCCATGGTCTGCAGGCGCCGGGTCTGCGCCTGCAGCAGGTCCATGGTCGTGCGGGCCAGCGGGGCGGCCGGGTCACGCGCACCCAGCAGCGACGCGTCGTCGAGCGCGGGTGGTGCGGCCATGCCGTGCAGGGCCGTTGTCTCGTCACCCAAGCCCGCCTGGGCCGCCGCCAGGGCCGACTCGCAGCAGGCCACGAGCGCGCTGGTGGTGGCATCCTCGACCAGGCGCAGCGCGTCGATGCGCCGCGTCGCGGCTTCGAACCAGCGCTCGGCGGCCTGCGGGGCCGACCTTGCGGGGCCGGACTGTCGCAGCAGCGCACGCCACTGCTGCACCGCCTTGGCGTCGGCGGCGTCCAGCATGTGCCGCCACATGCCTGCGAGGGCCGGCTCGGCGAAGTCGACGAAGGTCTGGAACGAACGCTCCTGGGCATCGACCAGCTGCGCCAGGCGCTGCAGCACTGGCTCGTCGAAGCAGCCCGAGGTGCAGGCGGCCGTGCCGACTGCACGCTCCTGCCCGGCGAGCTCCTTGCCGCGCATCAGGTTGAACAAGGCCACCAGCGCGCGCGACACCGCCGGGTCGAGCGCGGTGTCGGCGGCCTCCCACACGACCGAGAGCATGGCGGCGATGAGCTCGCTGTAGGCCCGCGTCGCCTCATCCGCGTCGAGCTGGCGGCGGGCCACCTGCAGGCGCAGCACCGGCAGGCCGTCGAGTGCATGCAGGAACTGCGCGATGCGGCTGAGCAGCCGCATGCCGCCGTAGACGCGCTCGGGCTCGATGCCGGCGGCGAAGTGGCGCGCGCGAACGACCGCTTCCATGGTCGCGCTGTCGGCCACGCACCGCTCGCGCTCACGGCCGAAGCGCTGGCCACGCGAGGCCAGGTAGAGGTTGCTCGCGCCGCGCTCGCGCTGCAGCCGGTGCACCCACTCGCACATGTCGCGCACCAGGTCGCCGGTGGCGCGCAGCTGCGCCAGGCCCTGCATTTCACTGCGTCGGGCCGCCAGGAGGTAGGACAGGGCGAGGTTCACGGGGACTGTGTCGTCGGTGCCTCCGTCGCTAGCAATTGCCGTACGAGGCTCGGCGCCAGGCTGCATTGCTGCAGCGCACCAATCTTGGGTGCCGTCGGCCCCACATGCGCGACATCGGTGCACGCCGCCGGCCATCGCCGGCCTGGAGGCAGGCACGGCGCTTGCGTGGGTCTCTCCAGCGCGGCATCGATGCTGCGACTTCACGGACAACGGCGTCCGACGAACACCCCGGTGTCGTCGCGACGCCTTTTTTCATTTCTGCCGTGCCTCGCGGTGCGGCCCGACCGACATGTCGAACATGCACCCGCCCCCGCGTCAGCGCCTCGTCGTCATCGGCAACGGCATGGCCGGCATTCGCACGCTCGAAGAGCTGTTGAAGATCGCACCCGATCTCTACGAGATCACGGTCTTCGGCGCCGAGCCGCACCCTAACTACAACCGCATCCTGCTGAGTCCGGTGCTGGCTGGCGAGCAGACGCTGGACGAGATCGTGCTGAACCCGCTGGCGTGGTACGCGCAGCATCGCATCACGCTGCACACCGGCAAGGCCGTGTCGCGCATCGACCGTGTCGGGCGCGTCGTCGAGGCGGCAGACGGCACGGCAGCAGGATACGACCGGCTTCTGCTGGCCACCGGTTCGCTGCCCTTCATCCTCCCGGTGCCGGGCCATGATCTGGCCGGCGTGATCGGCTACCGCGACATCGCCGATACGCAGGCCATGATCGCAGCCGCGGCGAGGTACAGGCACGCCGTCGTCATCGGCGGCGGGCTGCTCGGCCTGGAAGCCGCCAACGGCCTGGCCCGGCGCGGCATGCAGGTCACCGTGGTGCACCTGATGCCATGGCTGATGGAGCGCCAGCTGGACGACGTCGCGGGCCGGCTGCTGCAACAGAACCTGCAGGAACGTGGCATCCGCTTCGAGATGGGCCAGCAGACCGATGCCCTGGTGCCCGACAAGGACGGCAGGGTCATGGCCGTGCGCTTCAAGGACGGTCGCGAGATCCCGGCCGACTTGGTGGTGATGGCCGCCGGCATCCGTCCGAACACCGCGCTGGCCGAAGGCGCTGGGCTGCACTGCCAGCGCGGCGTGGTCGTCACCGACACGCTGCAGACCGTGACCGACCCGCGCATCTACGCCGTCGGCGAGTGCGCAGCGCACCGCGGCATCGCCTACGGCCTGGTCGCCCCGCTGTTCGAGCAGGCCAGGGTCTGCGCCACGCACCTGGCGCAGCTCGGCATCGGCCGCTACACCGGCAGCGCGGTCAGCACCAAGCTGAAGGTGACGGGCATCGACCTGTTCTCCGCCGGCCGCTTCATGGGCGGCGAGGGCACCGAAGAGATCGTGCTGTCCGACCCCGCAGGTGGCATCTACAAGAAGCTGGTGCTCGAGGACGACAAGCTCGTCGGCGCGGTGCTCTATGGCGACACGGCCGACGGCGCGTACTACTTCAACCTGCTGCGCGAAGGCCGCAAGGTCGATGACATCCGCGATCGGCTGATGTTCGGCGAAGGCAGCCTGGGCGACGCCGGCCACCATGGCATGAACAAGGCCGCGGCCATGGCCGACGGCGACGAGGTCTGCGGCTGCAACGGGGTGACCAAGGGCGCCATCTGCGCCGCCATCAAGACGCAGGGCCTGTTCACGCTCGACGACGTGCGCAAGCACACCAAGGCCAGCGCCAGCTGCGGCTCGTGCACCGGCCTAGTCGAGCAACTGCTGATGGCGGTGGCCGGCGGCGACTACAGCGCCGCGCCGAAGACCAAGGCGATGTGCGGCTGCACCGAGCACGGTCACCAGGCGGTGCGCGACGCGATCCGCGACCACCACTGGCTGACGATCGACGAGGTCTACCGCGGCATGGGCTGGCGCACGCCCAACGGCTGCAGCTCCTGCCGCCCGGCGGTCAACTACTACCTCATCAGCACCTGGCCCAAGGAGGCGACAGACGACCCGCAGAGCCGCTTCATCAACGAACGCAGTCACGCCAACATCCAGAAGGACGGCAGCTACAGCGTGATCCCGCGCATGTGGGGCGGCGAGACGAGCGCCGCCGAGCTTCGCCGGATCGCAGATGTCGTGGACAAGTACCGGATACCCACCGTCAAGGTGACCGGCGGCCAGCGCATCGACATGCTGGGCGTCAGGAAGGAAGACCTGCCCGCCGTCTGGAAGGACCTGGCGATGCCCAGCGGCCACGCCTACGCCAAGGCGCTGCGCACGGTGAAGACCTGCGTGGGCAGCGAGTGGTGCCGCTTCGGCACCCAGGACAGCACGCAGATGGGCAAGGACCTGGAGCGGGCGCTGTGGCGCATGTACGCCCCGCACAAGGTGAAGCTGGCCGTCAGCGGCTGTCCGCGCAACTGCGCCGAGAGCGGTATCAAGGACGTCGGCGTCATCGCCGTGGACAGCGGCTGGGAGATCTACGTCGGCGGCAACGGCGGCATCAAGACCGAGGTGGCGCAGTTCCTGTGCAAGGTGAAGACGCCCGAGGAGGTGCTGGCGTTCAGCGGCGCCTTCCTGCAGCTGTACCGCCTGGAAGGCTGGTACCTGGAACGCACCTGCCACTACATCGCCCGTGTCGGGCTGGACCATGTGAAGAAGAAGGTCCTCGATGACGCGCCGGGCCGTCAGGCGCTGTGGGATCAGCTGCAGTTCGCGCTCGACGGGGAGCCCGACCCCTGGTTCGAGTTCGAGAAGGCGGGCGTGGACCTGCGGCAGTTCCGGCCGCTCGAGACCGCGGCAAGTGCGGCGATGACGGAGGTCAGCCGATGAACGCCAGCATCTGCTCGGGCACCTGGGTCGACGTCTGCGACGTCGACGATATTCCGCTGCTGGGGGCACGCCGCGTCGCGCGCCGCCACGGACTGCCCGTGGCGCTGTTCCGCAACGACGCCCAGTCGGTGCATGCGCTGCTCGACCACTGTCCGCACAAAGGCGGCCCGCTGAGCCAGGGCATCGTCGCGGCCGATCACGTGGCCTGCCCGCTGCACAACTGGGCGATCCGGTTCGACGGCGGCGCCGCGCGCGCACCCGACGAGGGATGCACCCCGGTCTTCCGCTGCCGCGTCGTCGATGGTCGTGTGCAGCTCGACGCCGACGAAGTGGCCGGCCATGCGCTGGAACCCGTGGCACCGGGCGCCGGCCCCTGCCGCCCGCGCTGATCGAGGGCGACCCGGTGCAGCAGACGCGGACGACTTGCCCGTACTGTGGCGTGGGCTGCGGCGTGATCGTGGCCCACGAAGGAGGCCACATCACCGGCGTGACGGGCGATCCGGCGCATCCCGCCAATCGCGGCCTGCTGTGCAGCAAGGGGCAGAGCCTGCACCTGACCGCGGCACCGCACCTGACGGCCCAGCTGCGGGCGCTGCATCCGATGCGCAGACCCGCCCGCGGCGCAGCGCTTGGGCGCGTCGGCTGGGATGCGGCGATCGACGAGGCGGCCACCAGGCTGGCCGCCATCGTGCGCCGCGACGGCCCCGACGCCGTGGGCTTCTACCTCAGCGGACAGCTGCTGACCGAGGACTACCACGCCTTCAACAAGCTCGCCAAGGGTCTGGTCGGCACCAACAACGTCGACACCAACTCGCGCCTGTGCATGAGCAGCGCGGTGGCCG
>CAZQPN010000110.1:0-7900 GCA_964595215.1 uncultured Rubrivivax sp.
GGCGTCGGCGGCGGTGACTCGCATGAGGGACTCCTTCAGTGATTGGCCAGCTTAGCCATCATGCGGCCGTGTGAGCCACGAACCACGCCGTGACACGCGGTCAGCGGCGGAGCAGTCCTTCACGGAGCACAGCTCCTGGCCGTCGTCGTTCGCGACCGACCCGCGACTTGCGCCATCGAAGGCGCGCCCGCATCAGACCAGCGACCGCAATTCCCTCAGCAGCACCGACAGCATCGACATGTCGAGCCGGGCCAGCGGCCGCAGGTCGGCCAGCAGCTGCCGACAGCGGTCGAGCCGGAAGCGGCGCTGCGCCGACCAGCGCTCGATCAGCGCCGGCGCGTCGCGCTCGGCGCCGGCGTCCTTGAGCACCGAGCGCGCCAGCTCGCGCGCCAGCGACGCCAGGTCGCTGCGCATCGCCAGCCGCGCCAGCGCCTGCCAGTGGCTGTGCGCCGGCAGTGCGACGATCTGCTGCGACAGCCAGCCGAAGTCGAGCCGACCGCCGACGCCGAAGTAGGCGCCGGCGACGGTCTCGACCGGCAGCTGCAGCTCGGCACCGACCTCGACGATGTCGAAGCCCGCCAGCTGCGCGTCCAGCCGGGCCACGCGCTGCGCCAGCGACGGCGGCACGCGCGCCTCGACCAGGCTGGTGGCCGCGGCGTCGAGGGCCTGCCGCTCGCTGTCGACCAGCCAGCGCTCGAGGCCGGCGCCGACCTCGGCCACGCCGGGTGCGAAGCGGCGGATCGTCGCGTCCATGTCGCGCAGCGCCTCGCGCTCGTGCAGCAACCAAACGGTGCCGCGCTCGATCAGCTGCAGCGTCGCCAGCACGATGCCGTTGCGCGTCGCGTACGACACCTCGTGACCGAGGGCGTCGTTGGCCTGCCACAGCGAGACGAGGTCGAAGATCTGGCGCGTGCCCAGGTAGGCGCGCACGACGTCGGACGCCGCGGCGCCGGTTTCCTCGATCAGCCGGTGCGCGAAGGTCGGTCCGACCCGGTTGACCATGCTGTTGACGACGTGCGTGGCGATGATCTCGCGCCGCAGCGGATGCCGCTGCATCTGCTCCGGGAAGCGCTGCCCGAGCTGCGCCGGAAAGTAGCGCCCGAGCGTGGTCGCGATGTACGGATCCTCGGGCACGTCGGACTCGAGCACCTGGTCGTACAGCGCCATCTTGCCGTAGGCCAGCAGCACCGCCAGCTCCGGCGTCGTCATCCCGGCGCCGGTCTTCGCGCGCTCTGCCAGGGTCTCGTCGTCGGGCAGGAACTCGAGCGGGCGGTTGAGCCGGCCGCTCGCCGACAGGTGGCGCATGTAGCGCATCTGCTCGTCGAGCAGCTCGACACCGCGCATCGACGTCACGCCCAGCACCTGGTTCTGGAAGGTGTTGTCGCGCAGGCACAGCGCGGCGACGTCGTCGGTCATCTCGGCCAGCAGCTTGTCGCGCTGCTTGGCCGTCAGCTCACCCTCGCGCACCACCACGTTGAGCAGGATCTTGATGTTGACCTCGTGGTCGGAGCAGTCGACGCCGGCCGAGTTGTCGATCGCGTCGGTGTTGATCAGGCCGCCGGCGAGCGCGAACTCGATGCGTCCGCGCTGCGTGCAGCCGAGGTTGCCGCCCTCGGCGACGACCTTGCAGCGCAGCGCTCGGCCGTCCACGCGCACCGCGTCGTTGGCGCGGTCGCCACACTCGGCGTGGCTCTCGTCGCTCGCCTTCACGTAGGTGCCGATGCCGCCGTTGTAGAAGAGGTCGGCCGGCGCCTTCAGGATCGCGTGCACCAGTTCGGCCGGCGTCATCGACCTGACGTTGCCCTCGATGCCGAGCGCGGCGCGCGCCTCGGGCGAGACCGGGATCGACTTCGCGCTGCGCGGCCAGACGCCGCCGCCGGCGGAGATCAGCGAGGTGTCGTAGTCGGCCCACGACGAGCGCGGCAGCGCGAACAGGCGCTCGCGCTCGGCGTAGGTCGTCGCCGCGTTCGGGTCGGGGTCGATGAAGATGTGGCGGTGGTCGAACGCGGCGAGCAGCCGGATGTGGCGCGACAGCAGCATGCCGTTGCCGAACACGTCGCCGCTCATGTCGCCGACGCCGACGACCGTGAAGTCCTGGCTCTGCGTGTCGTGCCCGAGGCTGCGGAAGTGGTGCTTCACCGACTCCCAGGCGCCGCGCGCGGTGATGCCCATCTTCTTGTGGTCGTAGCCGGCCGAGCCGCCGGAGGCGAAGGCGTCGCCGAGCCAGAAGCCGTACTCGGCGGCGGTCTGGTTGGCGATGTCGGAGAAGGTGGCCGTGCCCTTGTCGGCGGCGACGACGAGGTAGGCGTCGTCGCCGTCGTGGCGCACGACGCGCGGCGGCGGCAGGACGGTCGTGCCGTCGAGGTTGTCGGTGATGTCGAGCAGGCCGCGCAGGTAGGCGCGGTAGCAGGCCACGCCCTCGGTCATCAGCGCTTCGCGGTCGCCCGGCGGCGGCGGGTTGCGCACGACGAAGCCGCCCTTGGAGCCGACCGGCACGATGACCGTGTTCTTGACCTGCTGCGCCTTGACCAGTCCGAGCACCTCGGTGCGGAAGTCCTCCAGCCGGTCCGACCAGCGCAGCCCGCCGCGCGCGACACGGCCGAAGCGCAGGTGCACGCCCTCGACGCGCGGCGAGTGCACGAAGATCTCGAACAGCGGCCGCGGCTCCGGCAGGCCGGGCACCTTGGACGGATCGATCTTGAACGAGATCACCGGCTTGAAGCCGCCGTCATCGCCGCGCTGGAAGAAGTTGGTGCGCAGCATGGCCTGGATCAGCGCCAGGTACTGGCGCAGGATGCGGTCCTCGTCGAGGTTGGCGACCCGGTCCAGCGCCGCCGTGATGCGCGCGGCGATCTCCGCCTGCGATTGCTCGCGGTCGGCTTCGAAGTCCGGGTCGAAGCGGGCGTGGAACAGCGCCACCAGCTCGGCCGCGATCGCCGGGTAGGCGGCCACCGTCTGCTGGATGTAGGCGCGGCTGAGCGCGAAGCTGCCCTGCTTCATGTAGCGCATGCAGGCGCGCAGCAGCGCGACGCCGCGCCAGTCGAGCCCGGCCAGCAGGACGAGGCGGTTGAACGGGTCGTTCTCGTTGTCGCCGCGCCAGGTGCGCAGGAAGGTCTCGTGGAAACGCGGCCGCAGCGCCTCGACGTCGATCTCCTCGTGGCCGGGCAGCGCCATGCCGAAATCGTCGATCCACAGCTCGGTGCCGTCGTTGCGCCGGATGTCGTACGGGCGCTCCTCGAGCACGCTGACGCCCATGTGCTCGAGCATCGGCAGGCTCTGCGACAGCGGCGCGAGCTCGCCGCTGCGCACCAGCTTGAAGCGCAGCCGGCCGGGCGGCGCCTCCAGCGGTACGTACAGGCTCATCGCCATCGCGTCCGGGCTGCGCAGAGACTCCATCAGCTCGATGTCGTGCACCGCCTGGCGCGGGCTGTGGTCGTGTCGGTAGCCGGGCGAGAAGCCCTCGGCGTAGCGCTCGTGCAGCGCATTGCCGCGCTCCTCGCCGCAGGACTCGACGAGCGCGTCGAGCAGTTCGTCCTCCCAGCGCCGCGTGATGCGCACCAGGCGCTGCTCGAGCTCGTGGACGTCGATGTCGCGCGCCTCGCCGGCCGGCGTGCGCACGACGATCAGCACGCGCGCCAGCGGCGAGTCGGAGAACTGGACCGAGAACTCCGACGATTCGCCGTTCAGCGCCTCCGTCAGCACCGCCTGCATGCGCGAGCGCACGTCGGTGTTGTAGTTCTCGCGCGGCACGTAGACCAGGCAGGACGCGAAACGGCCGTAGGCGTCGCGGTGCAGGAACAGCCGCGTGCGCTGGCGCTCGCCCAGGCGCAGGATGCCGGTGGCGATTCGGAACAGGTCGTCGACCCCGATCTGGAACAGCTCGTCGCGCGGGAACTGCTCCAGGATCGTGCTCAGCGTCTTGGCCTTGTGGCTGCGCGGCAGGAAGCCGGCGCGGTCGATCACCGCCGCCACCTTGCGCCGCAAGAGCGGGATGTCGGCGGCCTTGGCGTTGTACGCGATCGACGTGAACAGGCCGAGGAAGCGGCGCTCGCCGACGACGCGGCCGGCGTCGTCGAAGCGCTTGATGCCGACGTAGTCGAGGTGGCCCGGACGGTGCACCGTCGAGCGCGCATTGGCCTTGGTCAGCAGCAGCACGCGCGCCTCGCGTGCCTGCGCGCGCACCTCGGGCGGCAGGGCGGCGAACGAGGCCGACGCCGCATCGGCACCGGCGCCGCCGCGCAGGATGCCCAGGCCCGAGCCAGACACCACGCGCAGCACGTCTTCGCCCTGCTCGTCGACGAGGTCGTAGTCGCGCTGGCCCAGCAGCGTGAAGTTGTCGTCCGCCAGCCAGCGCAGGAAGGCCAGGTCCTCGGCCAGCTCGTCGGGCGCGACCGGCGGCTGCCGCTGCTCGAGCTGGCCGACCGCGTCGACCAGTGCGGCCCGCATCGGTGTCCAGTCCTCGACGGCGGCGCGCACGTCGTCGAGGATGCGCACCAAGCCGTCGTGCAGCGCCTGCAGCCGGGCCGGATCGGTGCGGCGGTCGACCTCGACGTGGATCAGCGACTCGAAGCGACCCTCGCCGGCGTCGCCCACCGGCAGCAGCGCGTCGACGTGGTGGGCGGCGTCGCGCCGGATCTTCATCACCGGATGGACGATCAGGTGCAGCGTCAGGCCGTGGCGGTTGACCTCCATCGTGATCGAGTCGACGAGAAAGGGCATGTCGTCGTTGACGATCTCGATCACCGTGTGCGTCGACTGCCAGCCGTGCTCGTCGACACGCGGATTGAACACGCGCAGCTTGGCGTGGCCACCGGTGAAGTGGCGCGCGTAGTGCCAGTGCGACAGCGCCGCGCCGTAGAGGTCGTCGGCGGAGCGCTCGGCCAGGTCCTCGGCGTCGACGTCGGCGTAGTAGCGCCGCACGAAGGCCTCGAGCACCGGCAGCTGGGCCGCAGGCAGGCGCTCCCTGAGTCGATCGACGACCTGATCGACGATCTCCGAGGTGTCGCCCCGATCGGTCGTCATGGTGGGCGGGTTGGCTTTCGCTTTCGAATCCACGCGTGTCTCCTGTCGCGGCGGCCCGCCCGCGCGGAGACGTCGGACGACGTGCCGCCCGCCGGGGCGCCTGTTTGCGGGCAGGGTAGCACCAAGCACCTGGGCGGCCCAGCCGGACCGACCCGATCCCGCCGGACGCGACCGGGCCGAGCTCGCGCGCGCGGTGGCGGCCTCCACCAGAATGCAGGCCGGCCGCCCTGCGCGTCGCAGACCCCGACCCCGTCCGAGGAATCCGCATGCAAGACCCCCACTCCGTCGTGCCGCGCTGGCAGTTCTGGATCGACCGCGGCGGCACCTTCACCGACGTCGTCGGCCGCGCGCCCGACGGCGCGCTGCACACGCTCAAGCTGCTGAGCGAGAACCCGCAGCAGTACGCCGATGCGGCGGTCGAGGGTATCCGGCGCCTGCTCGGCCTGCGCGCCGGCGAGCCGATCACGCCCGAGCGCGTCGAGTGCGTGAAGATGGGCACCACGGTGGCCACCAATGCGCTGCTCGAGCGCAAGGGCGAGCCGACGCTGCTCGTCGTCACGCGCGGCTTCGGCGACGCGCTGCGCATCGCCACCCAGGCGCGGCCGCGCCTGTTCGACCGCCACATCGTGCTGCCCGAACGGCTGTACGAGCGCGTGATCGAGGCGGTCGAGCGGATCGGCATCGACGGCGAGGTGATCGAGCCGCTCGACGAGGACCACCTGCGCGAGCGCCTGTGGGCCGCGTTCGATGCCGGCCTGCGCGCCTGCGCCATCGTCTTCATGCACGGCTGGCGCCATGCCGTGCACGAGGCCGCGGCGGCGCGGCTGGCGCGCGAGGCGGGCTTCACCCAGGTCAGCGTCTCGCACGCGGTCAGCCCGCTGATGAAGTTCGTCCCGCGCGGCGACACGACGGTCGTCGACGCCTACCTGTCGCCGATCCTGCGCCGTTACGTCGACCGCGTGGCCGCGCAGATGCCCGGCGTGCGTCTGTTCTTCATGCAGAGCAGCGGCGGGCTGGCCGAGGCGCACCACTTCCAGGGCAAGGACGCCATCCTGTCCGGGCCGGCGGGCGGCATCGTCGGCATGGCGCGCACCGCGCAGGCGGCCGGCCACACGAAGGTGATCGGCTTCGACATGGGCGGCACCAGCACCGACGTCAGCCACTTCGCGGGCGAGTTCGAGCGCGCCTTCGAGACCCAGGTCGCCGGGGTGCGCATGCGCGCGCCGATGATGAGCATCCACACGGTGGCGGCCGGCGGGGGCTCGCTGCTGCGCTTCGACGGCGCGCGGCTGCGCGTCGGTCCCGAGAGCGCCGGTGCCGACCCCGGGCCGGCGAGCTACCGCCGCGGCGGCCCGCTGGCCGTGACCGACGCCAACGTGATGCTCGGCCGCATCCAGCCCGAACACTTCCCGCGCGTCTTCGGCCCGCAGGGCGACGCGCCGCTCGACCGCGACGGCGTCGTCGCGCGCTTCGCCGCGCTGGCGGCCGAGGTGCAGGCCGCCAGCGGCCGGCCGACGACGGCCGAGGCGCTGGCCGCGGGCTTCCGCCGCATCGCGGTGCAGAACATGGCCAATGCGATCAAGCGCATCTCGGTGGCGCGCGGCCACGACGTCACCGGCTACACGCTGCAGTGCTTCGGCGGCGCCGGCGGCCAGCACGCCTGCCAGGTCGCCGACGCGCTCGGGATGACGCGCGTGTTCATCCACCCGCTCGCCGGCGTGCTGTCGGCCTACGGCATGGGGCTGGCGGATCCGGCGGCGATGCGCGAGGCGTCGGTCGAGCGCCCGCTCGACGCGGACGGACTGGCCGCGGCGACTGCCCGGCTCGACGCGCTGTCCGAGGCGGCGGCGGCCGAGCTGGTCGAGCAGGGCGTCGCGCGCGGGCGCATCACGCACCGGCGCCGGCTGCACCTGCGCTACCAGGGCACCGACACGGCGCTGGTCGTGCCCGAGGGCGATCTGGCGGCGCTTCGCGCGGCCTTCGACGCCGGCTACCGTCAGCGCTTCGCCTTCCTGATGCCGGATCGGGCGCTGATGATCGAGGCGGTGTCGGTGGAGGCCGTTGGCGCCGGCGAGGCCGATGGCGCCGTGCCCGATGCCGGCCTGGCTGAGCCGCACCGCCCCGAACCGGCGGCCACGGTCCGGATGGTGCTGGCGCACGCCGACGGCACCCCGGCCTGGGCCGACGCCGCGCTGCACCTGCACCAGGCGCTCGCGCCGGGTGCGACCATCGACGGCCCCGCCATCGTCGCCGAGCGCAACGCGACCGCGGTGATCGAGCCGGGCTGGCAGGCCGTGCTCGCCCCCGGCGGGGCGCTGGAGCTGCGGCGTGTGCAGCCGCGCGCGGCGCAGCGCGCCATCGGTACCGCTGCCGACCCGGTGATGCTGGAGGTGTTCAACAACCTGTTCATGAACATCGCCGAGCAGATGGGGCTGCGGCTGCAGAACACCGCGCATTCGGTCAACATCAAGGAGCGGCTGGACTTCTCCTGCGCGCTGTTCGACGCCGCGGGGGAGCTGATCGCCAACGCGCCGCACATGCCGGTGCACCTGGGCTCGATGAGCGAGTCGATCAAGACCGTGATCGCGCGCAACCCGGACATGCGCCCGGGTGACGTCTACGTGCTCAACGACCCCTACCACGGCGGCACCCACCTGCCCGATGTGACGGTCGTGACGCCCGTCTACCTGGACGACCCCGAACCGAGCTTCTTCGTCGCCAGCCGAGGCCACCATGCCGATATCGGCGGTGCGACGCCGGGCTCGATGCCGCCCTTCAGCACGACGATCGACGAGGAGGGGGTGCTGTTCGACAACTTCCTGCTGGTGCGCGACGGCGAGCTGCGCGAGGTCGCGCTGCGCGGGCAACTCGCGTCGGG
>CAZQPN010000111.1:0-7887 GCA_964595215.1 uncultured Rubrivivax sp.
CAGCACCGCCTTCGGCAGGCCCTCGATCGACAGCAGGTGGATCAGCTCGCCGTGCTTGTTGAGCTGCGGGTTGCGGCGCGACAGCATCAGCCGGTCCCTCCCGTCGTGTCCTGGCCCTCGATCTCGGTCTCGACCTCGAAGGTGAGCGCGCCGTCGTCGGTCTGCGCCAGGCTGAGCTTGCGGTCCGGCGGCAGCGTGACGGTGGCGGCGGCCAGCACGGCGGCCACCGGCAGCTCGCGGCCGCCGCGGTCGACCAGCACCACCAGCCGCACGCGCGACGGGCGGCCGTAGTCGAACAGCTCGTTGAGCACGGCGCGGATCGTGCGCCCGGTCTGCAGCACGTCGTCGACGAGCAGGATGTCCGCGCCGTCGACCTCGAACGGCAGCGCGGTGGCGTGCGAGCCGGCGGCCAGCCCGCGTTCGCCGAAGTCGTCGCGGTGCATGCGGCTGCTGATGACGCCGGCCTCGCCCGCCAGGCCGAGGTCGGCCTGCAGGCGGCGCGCCAGCCAGGCGCCGCCGGACCAGATGCCGACGAGCCGCGTGGCCGGTGACTCGGGCGTCAGCAGCGCCCGCACACCGTCGCGCAGCTGCGCGTAGAGCGCCTCGGCGTCGAGCGACAGGTTCATGGAAGGGTCCTCAGGTACTGGTCCAGGATGATGGCGGCCGAGGCGGCGTCGACATCGGCCGCACCGTCGGCCAGCGCCTCGGTCGTCGTGTAGCGCTCGTCGACCTCGTGCACCGGCAGGCTGAAGCGGCCGTGCAGCTGGCGTGCGAAGCGCTGCGCGCGGCGCGTGTTTTCGTGCGGCGCGCCGTCCGGGTGGCAGGGCACGCCGACGACCAGCGCGTCGGGCCGCCACTCGCGGATCAACGCTGCGATGGCGTCGAATCGGGCGTCGCCCGTGGCCGCGAGGGTGCGCAGCGGCTGCGCGCGGCCGAGCACGGTGTTGCCGCTGGCCACGCCGACGCGCTTCGTGCCGTGATCGAAGGCGAGAAAGGACCGTTCGGGCGCCGCCGTGGCCGGCGCGCCACCGGCGTCAGGCATGGCCCGCCTGCTGGCTGAGCATGCGCGGGTCGAAGCCGAGAAGCCCCAGCGCGCGCTCGTAGCGCTGCTCGACCGGGGTGTCGAAGATCACCGCCGGGTCGGCGTCGACGGTCAGCCAGCCGTTTCGGCCAAGCTCGTCCTCGAGCTGGCCGGCCGACCAGCCGCTGCAGCCCAGCGTGACCAGCACGCGCGTCGGGCCGGCACCGTTCGACATCGCCTCGAGGACGTCCTTGCTCGTCGTCATGTCCAGCCCGCCGGGCACGTGCATGGTCGAGCTGTAGGTCGTGGACTCGCCGGCGGTGTCGTGCAGGACGAAGCCGCGCTCGGTCTGCACCGGGCCGCCGAAGAAGACCGGTTGGTCGGCCAGCTCGGCACGCTCCAGCGGCAGCTCGACCTTCTCGAACAGGTTCTTCAGCTTGATGTCGATCGGCTTGTTGATGACCAGGCCGAGCGCGCCGCGCTCGCTGTGCTCGCACAGGTAGACGACCGAGCCGGCAAAGGTCTCGTCGGCCATGCCGGGCATGGCGATCAGAAACTGGTTGGTGAGGTTGATCGAGCTCGCGCTCATGCGGGAATTCTAGTCCGGCGGCACACTCCGGGCCATGCACAGCCCAAGCCCGCCGTCCGTCGATGCCGCCCTGGTCTGGCTGCGCCGAGACCTGCGCGTGGACGACCACGCGGCGCTGTACCACGCGCTGCGTGCCGCGCGCCGGGTCTGGTGCGCCTTCGTCTTCGACCGCGAGATCCTGGACCCCTTGCCGCGCGCAGACCGCCGGGTGGAATTCATCCGCGACAGCCTGGTCGGCGTCGACGCCGAGTTGCGCGCGCTGGCGGCATCGCACGGCGTCGAGGGCGCGGGGCTGATCGTGCGCCACGGCCGGGCCGACGAGCAGGTCCTGGCGCTGTCGCAGGCGCTCGGGGTGCAGGCGGTGTACGCCAGCCACGACGACGAGCCGCAGGCGCTGGCGCGCGACGCCCGCGTGCGCGGCGCACTGGCCGCCGCCGGCATCGCGCTGCACACCAGCAAGGACCACGTGATCTTCGAGCGCGGCGAGGTGATGACGCAGGGTGGCAGCGCGTTCTCGGTCTTCACGCCCTACAGGAACGCCTGGCTGAAGAAGCTCGAACCCTACTTCCTGAAGGCCTACCCGGTCGCCCGCCACGCCGGCGCGCTGGCCCCACGGCCGCCCGGCGAGCCCGGCGTGCCGGCGCTGGCCGAGATCGGCTTCCAGCCGACCAACCTGCACGGGCTGCGGCTGCCGAGCGGCCCGTCGGGGGCGAAGGAACTGCTGGCCGACTTCCTCGAGCGCATCGACCGCTACCACGAGGCACGCGACTTCCCCGCCGTCAAGGGCCCGAGCTACCTCAGCACCCACCTGCGCTTCGGCACCGTGTCGGTGCGGCGGCTGGCGCGCGAGGCGCACCAGCGCATGACCGCCGGGTCGCGCGGTGCCGAGGTCTGGCTGTCGGAGCTGGTCTGGCGCGACTTCTACCACCAGGTGCTGCACCACCATCCGCACGTCGTCGGACACGCCTTCCGGCCCGAGTACGACCGCATCCGCTGGGCGCACGGCCGCCAGGCCGACGAGCACTTCGCCGCCTGGTGCGACGGCCGCACCGGCTACCCGCTGGTCGACGCGGCGATGCACCAGATCAACCAGACCGGCTACATGCACAACCGCCTGCGCATGGTGGCGGCGAGCTTTCTCGTCAAGGACCTCGGCATCGACTGGCGGCGCGGCGAGGCCTACTTCGCGGCGAAGCTCAACGACTTCGACCTTGCGGCCAACAACGGCGGCTGGCAGTGGGCGGCCTCGACCGGCTGCGACGCCCAGCCCTACTTCCGGATCTTCAACCCCGTCGCCCAGAGCCGGAAGTTCGATCCCGAGGGCCGCTTCATCCGGCGCTACCTGCCAGCGCTCGCCGCGCTGCCGGACAAGCTGATCCACGCGCCCTGGTTGGCGCGGCCGGTCGACCTGGCAGCCGCGCAGCTGACGATCGGGCGCGATTATCCGGCCCCTGTCGTCGACCATGCCGAGGCACGGGCGCGCACGCTGGAGCGCTACGCGGTCGTCAAGGGCGCCCGCACCGCCTGAGCGGCGCGAGGGCACCGCCGGATCCGCGGTTCGCCACCGCGACCGACCCCGGCGGCAGACGGCACGCGAGCCATGACACCCGGCTGGCTGTCGATAATCACCGCATGAGCGACACCGATCGCCGACCTTCGCCGGCGCCCGTCGTGGTGTTGCTGACCGCCCTCGCCTACGCGGCCGTCGGCTGGATCGCCGTGCAACTGGCCATCCCGCCCAGCCACGCCAGCGCCGTGTACCCGTCGGCCGGCATCGCGCTGGTGGCGGCGATGATCCACGGCCGGCCCGCGCTGCTGGGCGTCGCGCTCGGTGCGCTCGCGGTCAACCTCGCGCTGGGCCTGGCGCGCGGGCAGCCGGTGCTGGGCGCCGTGCTGGTCGGCGGCGCCACCGGCGTCGGCGCGGCCGCGCAGGCCGCGCTCGGCAGCGCGCTGGTGCGGCGCTTCGTCGCCCAGCCGCTGACGCTGTCCGAGCCGCGCGACCTGGCGCGGTTCGGCCTGCTGGGCGCCGTGGTGGCCTGTGCGGTCAGCGCGACGGTGGCGACGGCCACGCTGGTGGCCACCGGTATCGTGCCCCCGGCGCTGGCGCTGTCGAACTGGAGCACCTGGTGGCTGGGCGACGCGCTCGGCGTGCTCGTCGGCGCGCCGATCGCACTGGCGCTGATCGGCCGGCCGCACAGTGACTGGGCACCGCGCCGGCGCACCGTCGCGCTGCCGATGCTGCTGGCGCTGGCGCTGATCGGCGTGTCGGCGCACAACGTGATCGACGGGCACCTGCAGCGCGTGAAGACCGCCTTCGAGCGCGATGCCTGGGGTCTGGCCGACCGCCTCGACGCCGAGCTCCGCCGGGTGCAGGATGCGCTGCTGGCGGTGCACGGCGCCGTCGACGTCACAGGCGTGCCGCCGCCCGCCGACTTCGAGCGCCTGGCCGCACCGTGGCTGGCGCAGCAGCCCTTCATCGTCGCGATCGGATACAGCGAGCGCGTCGCGCGGGCCGATGTGCCCGCCTTCGAGGCGCGCGTGGCGGCCGAAGGGCCGATGCCCGGCTACGCCGTCTTCGACCGTGCGGACCAGGGCGGCACACCGTCGCGCTACGGCGTCGTGGCGATCCGTCACATCGAGCCGCTGGCCGCGAACCGCGCGGCGCTCGGCGTCAACGCGTTGTCGATCCCGGCGGCACGGCGCGCCATCGAGCGCGCCGCCGCAACCGGCGAGACCACCGCCACCGGCGGCTTCCGCCTGACCCAGGCGCGGGACGACGAGACCGGCGTCGTGCTGTACCGGGCGCTGTACGACGGCCCCGCCGACGACGACGAGGCGCGCCGCGACCGCTTCAGCGGGGTGGTGTTTGCGACGCTGCGGCTGGACGCGATGCTCTCGGCGCTGTTCCAGCGTGCGCCCGACTACCTGCGCTGGTGTCTGGTCGACGCCGACCCCGGCGCCGAGCGCGCGCGGCTGGCCGGGCCGGCGGGCTGCGAACAGGCGGTGCCGGCGGCGCTGAGTTTCACCCGCGCGCGCGCGATCGGCCCGCGGGTCCTGCAGTGGCGGGTCGACGCCGACATCCAGGACGTGCCCGGCGTCGGCGCCGGCGGCGGCTGGCTGTTCTCGGTCATCGGCCTCGGCGCGACGGCGATGCTGGGCGCGCTGCTGCTGCTGACCTCGGGACGGCAGCGCCGCATCGAGGCGGCGGTCGAGGCCCGCACCGAGGACCTGCAGCGCACCGCGCAGGCGCTGCGCGACAGCGAGGAGCGGCTGCGCAACATCGTCGACCATGTGCCGATCGGCGTCGTCTATGCCGACGCCGACGGCCGGCTGCGCGACGCCAACCCGGCGCTGCGCGCGATGCTCGCCGGCGCACCGGCCACCCCCGCGACGCTGCGCGACTGCGCCTGGCCAGCGGACCGGGACGCGATGGACCGCCTGGTCGGGCGGCTGGCAACGGCCGCCGAGGGCGCGGCCGTCCAGGGCCGGCTGCGGCTGGGCGGGCCGGCGGGCGAGCCGGTCCCGGTGCAGGTGACGATGTCGACCTTGCGCGATGCCCGGGGCCGGCCGCGCCGGATCGTCGGCGTCGTCGAGGACGTCGGCGAGCGCGAAAGGCTGGAGGACAGCGAGCGCGCGCGGCGGCAGGCCGAAGCCGCCAGCCGCGCCAAGAATGAATTCGTCGGGCGCATGAGCCACGAGCTGCGCACCCCGCTGAATGCCATGCTGGGCTTCGCACAGCTGATGGCGACCGACCGCGAGGCACCGCTCGCGCCGCACCAGCGTCGCTGGGCCGGGCAGATCCAGGACGCCGGCTGGCACCTGCTGAACATGATCAACGACACGCTGGACCTGTCGATGATCGAGTCCGGCGCCCTGCGCCTGCGTCCGCGTCCGCTCGACCCGGCGGCGCTGCTGCACTCGACGCTGCCGATGCTGGCCGGGGCCGCGCTGGCGCGCGGGGTGCGCATCGAGCCGCCGCGCGTCGCCGCAGGCACCGGCCAGCTGCACGCCGACGAGACGCGCGTGCGCCAGATCCTGACCAACCTCCTGTCCAACGCGATCAAGTACAACGTGCCGGGCGGGCGCGTCGAACTCGAGATCGGGCCGACGACCGACGGGTCGATCGAAGTCGCGGTGCACGACACCGGGCTCGGGCTCAGTCCGGACCAGGCCGAGGCCTTGTTCCAGCCCTTCAACCGGCTGGGGCGCGAGGGATCGGGGATCGAGGGCTCGGGGATCGGACTGACGCTCAGCCGGCGCCTGGCCGAGCTGATGGGCGGCGACCTGAGCCTGCGGCCGCGGGACGGGCCAGGCGCCTCTTTCGTGCTGCGGCTGCCGGCGGCCGGCCCGGCGCAGGACGCCGCCGGGGTGCTGGCGGGCGATTCCCCGGCGCTTGCAGCCGAGCCGGACCACGCGCGCCGCCGCGTGCACTATGTCGAGGACAACGAGACCAACGTGGTGCTGATGGAGGCCATGCTGGCGCAGCGGCCGCAGATCGAGATGAGCTGCTCGACGCGAGGGCTCGAGGGGCTGGCGAGGCTGAAGGACGAGCCGCCGGACCTGGTCCTGCTGGACATGCACCTGCCCGACATCGACGGACTGGACCTGCTGCGGCGGCTGAAGGCCGACCCCGCGACCGCGGGCATCCCGGTGCTGGTGCTGTCGGCCGACGCGACGCGCGAACGGGTGGAGCGGGCGATCGCCGAAGGCGCCGCCGGCTACCTGTCCAAGCCGATCGACCTGTCGGTGCTGTTGGACGCGGTCGACAAGGCGATGACCCCGGTCGACGCGCGCTGGGGCTGACGGCGCCCGCAAAGCTCCTTGGACTCGGTCTGCCTCGACCGGGGCCGACTCACATTGCCGGCTCTTGCCCCACCGGCCGGTTCAGAGCGTGCGCCGCAAGGCCTCGAAGAACAACTCGGACTGCAAGCGCTCACCGCGCGTCTGTTCGCCGACACGGCCGGCGAGCACGGCGTCGGCCGGCTGCAGCGGCCGCCCGGTGGAGCGGGCGAGCACCTCGGCCTGGCAGGCGCGCTCCAGGTAGTACAGGTCGTCGTAGGCGTGGTCGATGCGGGCCCCGCAGACGATGACGCCGTGGTTGGCCAGGAAGGCGACGTCGCGCCCGGCCATCGCCAGGGCGATCCGCTCGCCCTCGGCGGCGTCCAGCGCCAGCCCGTTGTAACGGCGGTCGACGGCGACGCGGTCGTGAAAGCGCATCGCCGTCTGCGACAACCTCGTGTCCAGCGCGCCGTCGCCGGTCAGCGTGAGCGCCGTCGCCCATGGCATGTGCGTGTGCAGCACGCAGGGGTGGCCCGCCAGGCGGTGCACCGCAGCGTGGATGTGCATCGCCGTCGGCTCCACCGGGTGGCGACCGGCGAGCACCTGGCCGTCGGCATCGGTCATCACGATGTCGTCGGCCGTCACCTCGTGCCACAGCAGCCCGCGCGGGTTGAGCAGGAAGCGGCCGGACCCGTCGGGCAGCTCGACGCTGAAGTGGTTGCACACGCCCTCGGAAAGGCCGTGGTGTGCGGCCGCACGCAGCGCCAGCGCGAGATCCTCGCGCAAGCGGGTGACGGCGGGCGATGCGTGGTCGCGCTGGTGCACGGACGAGACTCCTTCTGACGGGTGGTGCGGACGACAGGGACAGCGGGGCGACGGGTGTCGGCCCCGATTCTGGGCCCCGGCCGGGCCCTCCCGCGGGTCCAGCGCGCTCCATGGCCGCCGCGATGAGCGGACGTCATCGAAAGATCGGCGCGATCGCGCGATCCGCATCGGCCGTGGGGCCGCAGGGCGGCAGATTCCCCCGGCAATCGACTTAGCACTCGATCCGGATGAGTGCTAACATGATTGGAACCAAAGGGTTAACCCGGAGTCATACATCCTATGAATGCATCCGCCACCCAAGCCTTGTCTGTGCGCGACCCCTGGTCCGTGGTGCCCTCCGTCGGCAACCTGGACGCATACATCGGCGCCGTCAACCGGCTCCCGATGCTCAGCGCGCAGGACGAGGTCTCGCTGGCACGCCGGTTGCGGGACAGCGGCGACATCCAGGCCGCCGGACAGCTCGTGCTGTCGCACCTGCGGCTGGTCGTGTCGATCTCTCGCCAGTACCTCGGCTACGGTCTGCCTCAGGGCGACCTGATCCAGGAAGGCAACATCGGCCTGATGAAGGCGGTCAAGCGCTTCGACCCGGAACAGGGCGTGCGCCTGGTCAGCTACGCGATGCACTGGATCAAGGCCGAGATCCACGAGTACATCCTGAAGAACTGGCGCATGG
>CAZQPN010000112.1:0-7756 GCA_964595215.1 uncultured Rubrivivax sp.
GGTTCGACGGCATGGCAGGTCTCCTCGGGTTCGGCCGGCGGCCGATCCGCCGGATGAAACCTTGACGAGCCCGTTGGCGCCGTGGATGCCGAGAAAATGAAACAAGAAGTAGCCGACTTGCGCCGACCCCACGCCTCACGGCACCGGCGTCCGTGAGGGCGACGCGGCGCCGGAGCGCGCGCGGGTCAGTCGTCGCAGCGTTGGTGCACGTAGGTGCCCGGTGCCGGCGCCAGCGAGTCGCCGCGCGCGATCTCGCGCGCCGGCACTTGCCGGTGCGAGCCCTTGGCGCGCAGCCAGGCGTCCCAGGCCGTCCACCACGAGCCTTCGTGCGCCTCGGCCGCCCCCTCCCAGGCGTCCGGCGGCTGCCAGGCACCGCCGCGCGGCCGCGTGTGCTGGCGCCAGCGGCGGTTCGGGTGGCCCGGCTCGCTGACGATGCCGGCGTTGTGGCCGCCGCTGGTCAGCACGAAGCTCACCTCGGCGTCGGTCAGCCGGTGCAGCTTGTAGACCGACCGCCAGGGCGCGACGTGGTCCTTCTCGGTGCCGACCAGGAAGACCGGCAGCGTGACGTCGTTGAGCGACACCGGGCGCCCCTCGACCGGGTAGAGCGCCTCGGCCAGCTCGTTGCGCAGGTACATGCGCCGCAGGTACTGGCTGTGCATCGCCGCCGGCATGCGGGTGACGTCGGCGTTCCACGCCATCAGGTCGTTCGGGCGCAAGCGCTCGCCCATCCACAGCTCGCGCAGCGTGGCCGACCAGATCAGCTCGCGCGAGTGCAGGAACTGGAAGCTGCCGGCCATCTGGCGGCCGGTGAGGAAGCCGCGCTCGGCCATCATCTCCTCGAGCAGCGTGACCTGGCTCTCGTCGATCAGCGCACCCATCTCGCCGGGCTCGCTGAAATCGGTTTCGGCCGCCAGCAGGCTCAGGCTGGCCAGCGGCGGCAGCCGCGCCGCGCCGTCCACCTGCCCCGGGCGCGCCAGCGCGGCGGCGGCGATCGCCAGCAGCGTGCCGCCCAGGCAGTAGCCGACCGCGTGCACGCCCTCGCCCGGCACGCGCCGCCCGACCGCCGCCAGGGCGTCGAACACGCCCAGCGCCAGGTAGTCGTCCATGTCGAGCAGCGCATCGCCGGCGTCCGGGTTGCGCCACGACAGGATGAACACCGTGTGCCCCTGCGACACCAGCCAGCGCACCATCGAGTTGTGCGGCGACAGGTCGAGGATGTAGTACTTCATGATCCAACTCGGAACGATGAACACCGGCTCGGCGTCGACGCGCGGCGTCGACGGCCGATACTGGATCAGCTCCACCAGGTGGTTGCGGTGCACGACCTCGCCGGGCGTGACGGCCACGTCCTCGCCGGGCTGGAAGGCGCCGCCGTGGTCCTGCAGCGGCGGCAGCGCCTGCCGCGCCCGCCACTGGTCGAGCGCGATCGCCGCGCCCTTGCGCAGGTTGTCGCCGCGTTCGGCCAGCGTGCGGTCCCAGACCTCGGGGTTGGCCAGCCCGGCGTTGGCCGGTGACAGCAGGTCCAGCCACTGGCGCGCGAACATGCCGACGACGTCGCGGTGGTGCGGTTCCATGCCGCGCAGCTGCGTGGCGTCGGCCCACCAGCGCTCGGCCGCCAGGTACTGGTGCACCAGCAGCGGGTAGGGCCAGCGCTGCCACGCGTCGGCGGCGAAGCGCAGGTCGTCCGGCCGCGCGCTCGCCTCGCGCGGCTGGTGGGCCTGGGTCAGGGCGTCGACCGCGGCGCCGGCGGCCATGCCGAGGGCCTCGGTGGCCAGGCGCGTGGCCTGCGCTGGCTGGGTCGCCAGGTGCATCGCCCAGTCCATCGACGCCAGTGCCAGCGACACCGGCGACAGCCCGCCGGTCCAGCGCGCCGCCTCGGCGTGCAGCAGGCCGTCCAGGGCCTCGGCACGCGTGCGTGCCTCGTCCTCGGGTCTTTTCGGTGATGTTCCCATGGCTCAGATCACCCCACGTGAACGCAGCGCCTGGCGCCCGGCCGCGTCGATGCCCAGGCCCTCCAGCACCGCGTCGGTGTGCTCGCCCAGCGACGGCCCGACCCAGCGCGTGCGCCCCGGCGTGGCCGACAGCTTGGGCACGATGCCGGGCAGGTCGATCGGCGCGCCGTCGGGCAGCGTGTGGCGCTCGATCATCCCGCGCGCGCGCACATGCGGGTCGGCGTGGATGTCGGCCGCGGTGTAGACGCGCCCGCTCGGCACCTCGGCCGCCTCCAGCAGCGCCAGCACCTCGGGCAGGTCACGCTGCGCGGTCCAGCCGCCGATGACCTCGTCGAGCATCGCGGCCTGCGCGGCGCGGCCTTCGTTGTGCGCCAGTGCCGGGTCGGCGGCCAGGTCGGGCCGGCCGATGGCCGCCATCAGGCGGCGGAAGATGCCGTCGCCGTTGCCGGCGACGACGACGTACTGGCCGTCGCGGCACGCATAGGTGTTGGACGGCGCGATGCCGGGCAGGCTGGCGCCAGAGCGTCCGCGCACGAAGCCGGTGGCGGCGTACTCCGGGATCAGGCTCTCCATCACGCCCAGCACCGACTCGTACAGCGCGACGTCGATGAACTGGCCGCGGCCGCCGCCGGCCTTCAGGTGGTGCATGGCCACCAGCGCGCCGATGGTGCCGTACAGCGACGCCAGCGTGTCGCCCAGGCTGACGCCGGTGCGCACCGGCGGCCGGTCCGGGAAGCCGGTGACGTGGCGCAGTCCACCCATGCACTCGGCCACCGCGGCGAAGCCCGGGCGCGCGCTGTAAGGCCCGTCCTGCCCGTAGCCGGAGATGCGCAGCATGATCAGCGACGGGTGCAGCGCCGACAGCGCGTCCCAGCCCAGGCCCCACTTCTCGAGCGTTCCGGGGCGGAAGTTCTCGATCACGATGTCGACCTCGCCGGCCAGCCGCTTGACGATGTCGCGCGCCTCGGGCTGCCGGAGGTCGAGCGTGACCGACTTCTTGTTGCGGCTCTGCACGTACCACCACAGCGAGGTGTCGCCGTGCATCTGCCGCCACTGGCGCAGCGGGTCGCCCTGGCCTGGCGGCTCGACCTTGATGACCTCGGCACCGAACTGCGCCAGCAGCGCGCTGGCGTAAGGGCCGGCGATCAGCGCGCCGAGCTCGAGCACGCGCACGCCGGCGAGCGGCAGCGGATCGTCATTGTCGGAAGGGGGCAGGGACATGTGTCGGGTCCGTGAGAGCGCGGCGGCGTCGAGCTTGCCACATCCGCGTGAAGGCCCGGCGCGCGTGCGCCGCGCATCGACGCCGCTCAGGCCGCGCCCATCCCCCGCGCCTGCAGCCAGTCGCGCACCAGCGTCGTCGCCTGCGCCAGCTGGGCCGGCTGGCCGGCGTAGTAGTGGTTGGCGCCGTCGATCCTGTGGAAGCTCTTGTCGGCCATCGTCGCGGCGTCGAAGACCTGGCGCGGGTGCGGCTGCGGCACGGCGTCGTCGGCGCCGTTCTCGATCACCAGCAGCGGGGCGGTGACGTGCGGCGCACAGGCCAGCGCGTCGCCCTGCGTGTCGTCGATCGACCACTGCGACAGCCACGAGCGCAGCGTGCAGAAGCGCGCCAGGCCGACCGGGCCGGTGTTCACCGTCTCCGGGTTGCCGAGGTAGCACCAGCGCGGCCGGCGCCCGTTCGGGTCGAGCGTCGGATCGAGGAAGCGCGGGTCGGCCAGCGTGCGGTGGACGACGAAGCCGCGCTCGAGCTCGCCGGTGCCGCGGCGCGCCAGCATCGCCAGCGTGTCCTTCACGCGCGCGGTGATGCGGCGCATGCGGTCGGCCTGTGCCGCCCGGACGCGGGCGATGAAGTCCGCCGCGTAGGGTGGCTGCTGCGGGTTGGCGGGGTCGTACAGGTCGAGCGAGGCGTCGCGCCGGTCCGGATCGAGCTCGTCGATGACCGAGGGGTCGAGCAGGTCCAGCAGCAGACGGGCGCGCGACAGGTGGGCGGATTGGAAGACGACGGCGTCGGCCGGCAGCAGCCCGGCGCCGGCGACGTCCACCGGGTCGCCGGCCGGCGTGGCGGTGATCGTCGGCCGCTCGGCCTGCGACTGGTAGAACAGCGCCAGCGAGCCGCCGCCGCTCCAGCCGACCAGCACCACATGCCGGTAACGCCAGACCGTCCGGGCGTGCTGCACCCAGGCGCCCAGGTCGAGCAGCACGTTCTCAAGGATCAGCGCGCTGTCGTTGCGCGCATAGCGGCTGGCCGCGCACAGCACGTGCGCCCCCTGCGCGACGGCGGCGCGCGGCACCGGCAGCAGCTGCAGCGTCGACGACGGGTGCATGTAGACGAGCAGCGTGTCCGACGTCCGGCCGGGCGGCCGCAGGCGCAGGCCCTCCAGGTTCACGACGCCCTGGCTGCCGGCGAAGCCGTAGGTCTCGGTGAAGCGCGCGCGCTCGGGGATGCGCAGATGCACCCATTCGGTCTCGATCGGGGCAGGGCCGTCGGTCGTCATGGCAGGCAGGTCAGCGGGCGGGTGGTGGCAAGCCCGCAGCGTAGCGCGGCGGCCGGCCCGGCGGGGTCGCCGATCACAGGTCCAACACGGCCCGCACCGTGAGCGGGTCGTCCGGCAGCGGCGTGACGCGGAAACCGAGCTGGCGCGCGAAGTGCCGCATCGGGCGGTTGGAGGCCAGGATCAGGCCTTCCATCCGCGCCAACCCGTTCACCCGCGCGCGCGCGACCAGCGCGTGCATCAGGCGCCCGGCCAGCCCGCTGCCCTGCAGCGCGTCGTCGACGGTGACCGCGAACTCGCAGCCGCGCCCGTCGGCATCGACGACGTAGCGTGCCACGCCCACCAGCCGCTCCGGCGTCGCCGCTGCGGACGCCTGCGCCAGCGCGCCGAAGGCGACCTGGCACGAGGGGTCGGCCCGGGACAGGAAGGCGAGCTTGTCCGGCGGCAGCTCGCGCAGCGTGCCCATGTAGCGCGTGTAGCGGGACTCGTCGGACAGCCGGCGGACGAACTCGGCCTCCAGGGCGACGTCGTCCGCCCGCAATGGGCGCAGCACGATCGCGCCGCCCTGCAGACCGTCCGCCGCCGGGCTGGCCGGTCCGTCCGCTGCGCGGCCGGCCGACGAAGGGGACGCCGGCGGCGACGTCGATGCGGTCGGCGGCCCGGCCGCGCCGACGAGCCCTTCGACGAGGCTGTCCAGCGTCGCCTGCGGACCCGGCGCCCACGCCGCGTCGCCGGCGCCGAGCCGCTGCTGCGCCTCGGCCCAGACGTTGACCCAGTCCAGCGAGTCGAGGTCGATCTGCTCGCGCAGCGGGCGATCCGGCACCAGGCCGGACAGGTCGGCCTCCGGGGCCACCGCGGCGAGCGCCTCGCGCAGCGCTTTCAGCGCCGCGCTCGCCGGCGCCCCCGGTGCCGCGGGTGGTGTGCTCATCGGTCGGCAGTGCCGCCAGGAACGGGCATGGCAGGTCGGTCGTCGATCGTCGCGCGGTGGACGCCGCGGCGGGCGTCGCGTACCGCCCTCCGCGGTGGCGGTGCAGCCATCATCGCCGCGCCGGTGCCGGCGTGCAACCGGCGGTCGCCCGACGCCGTGCCACGGCCACCCCGTCGGCCGGCACAATGCGGCCATGTCCACACTGACCGTGCGCCGCCTGCAGGTCGACCTCGACACCCCGTGGCCGCGCCACTGGGCGGGCGGCTGCGCGTTCCGCACCGCCTTCTTCGACGCGCTGTCGTTCAGCTTCCCGGCCGGCGAGCAGTTCTTCATCGACGCCGTGCGCATGGGCGTGGCGCAGCTCGACGAGGCCGGGCGCGCGCGCTTCGCCGACGAGGTGCGCGGCTTCGTCGGCCAGGAGGCGACGCACCGGCGCGTGCACGAGCGCTTCAACCGCCAGCTCGAGGCGCAGGGCTACGTCAACCGCTGGGACGCCCGCATCCGCGCGCGCATCGCGCGCCAGCTCGAGGGGCGTGGCGCGCGCGCCTGGGTCGGCGCCACGGCGGCGACCGAGCACTTCACCGCCATCCTGTCCGAGCACCTGCTGACGCACCCGCAGGTGCTGGCCGGTGCCGAGCCGCGCCTGCGCGACCTCTGGCTGTGGCACGCGAGCGAGGAGTCCGAGCACCGCTCGACCGCCTTCGACCTTTACCGTGCGCTCGGCGGCAACGACGCCTGGCGCCGCCGCATCTACGTCATCGTGAGCTGGAACTTCGCCACCGACCTGGCGCGCCAGGTGCTGGCCAACCTCCGGCGCGACGGCCACTGGTGGCGGCCGGCGACCTGGGCCGGCGCCTGGCGCCTGCTGCTCGGCCGCGACGGCCTGGTGCGCCACGCCTGGCGGCCGTGGCTGCGCTACTTCGCGAGCGACTTCCACCCGTCGCAGGGCGACGGCGCGCCGGCGGCGGCCTGGCTGGCAGACCACGCCGCCCTCGCACCACCGGTCGCCGCGCCGGTGGCCGCGCCGCGCTGACCGCCCGACGCGCGGCGTGCGCCGGTCGGCGGCGTCACGTGTCGGTCGGACCGCGGCGTCGTCGGTGATCGGCCGACGGTTGACCGGGATCAAACCCGGCGGTCCTTCCCGGCGCATATTGCGTTTTTGACATCGGACAGGAGAACCGTCATGGACGCACGCAGATCGCTCGCGACATTGGGGCTGGCGCTGACGCTGGGACTGGCTGGCTGTGGTCATCCCTACGGCATGGGGGCGGGGCCCGGCGGCGGCCCGGGGCCCGGGGCGGGAATGCCCGGTCCGGGGGGCATGGGGCCCGGCATGATGGGCGGCGGCCCCGGCGGTGGCTGGGGCATGGGGCCCGGGATGATGGGCGGCGGCGCGGGCGGCTGGGGCATGGGCCCCGGCATGATGGGCGGCTCCGGCTGGGGGCTGGGCCAGCTCGACCTGAGCGCCGAGCAGCGCACCCGCATCGCCGAGATCCAGGTCGACATCGGCCGCCGCCAGTGGACGCTGATGAACGCCATGCACGCGCAGGGCGGGCCGATGCACGGCGGCGCCTGGGACGAGGCGGGCGAGCGGCGCGCCTACGAGGCGATGTCGGCGGTGCACAAGCAGATGTTCGAGCTCCAGATCGAGGCTCGACGGCGTGTGATGGAGGTGCTGACGCCGGCGCAGCGCGAGCAGCTCTCGCGCGGCGGTCCGAGGCGCTGAGGAGGCGCCTGCGATGTGGGGCCACATGGACGGCTGGACCGGCTCTTGGTTCGGCTGGGGCTGGATGGCGGTCGGCCACCTGCTGTGGTGGGCGCTCGTGGTCGTCGCCATCGTCGCGCTGTTGCGCTGGACGCGGGGCCGCGACCCACAGCGGCCGTCGGCCGGCCCGGACCGCGCGCTCGATACGCTGCGCGAGCGCTTCGCGCGCGGCGAGATCGACGCCGAGGAGTACGAGGCGCGACGGCGCGTGCTGGGCGGCTGACGGCGTCCGACCGCGGCAGACCTCGGCCGGCCGGTGGCGCCCGGGGCGGGCGCGGTCCCGCCTACATCGACAGCGAGCCGTCGCGGAAGGCCGTCCGGTCCAGCCAGACGTTGACCAGCACCGGCCGCCCCTGGCGCGCCAGGTCGCGCGCCTCGCGCAGAGCCGGCACCACCTCGTCGGCCGTTCGGACCAGCAGCCCCGCGGCGCCGAAGCCCTCGGCGACGCGCTGGTAGTCGGTGCGCGCCAGCACGGTGGCGACGTCGTCGCCGAGCAGCTTGACCTGCTCGCGCGCGATCTGGGTCCAGCCGGCGTCGTTACCGACGACCGCGATCACCGGCACGCCGTGGCGCACGAAGCTGTCGAACTCGGCCAGGCTCCAGCCGCAGGCACCGTCGCCGA
>CAZQPN010000113.1:0-7752 GCA_964595215.1 uncultured Rubrivivax sp.
AACCTGCTGGCCGCGCCGATCGAGCTGTCGCGCATCAAGCTCAGCGCCAACTGGATGGCCGCCTGCGGCGAGCCCGGCGAGGACGCGGCGCTCTACGACACAGTCAAGGCGGTCGGGATGGAACTGTGCCCGGCGCTGGGGATCGGCATCCCGGTCGGCAAGGACAGCCTGTCGATGCGCACCCAGTGGACCGAAGGCCAAGGCACGAAGAAGGTCGTCGCGCCGGTGTCGCTGATCGTCACCGCCTTCGCGACGCTGGCCGACGTGCGCGGCACGCTGACCCCGCAGCTGCAGGCGATCGAGCCCAGCCCCGGTGGCCTGGCCTGCGGCGACACGACGCTGGTGCTGGTCGACCTCGGCCAGGGCCGCAAGCGGCTGGCGGGGTCGATGCTGGCGCAGGTGCTGGGCCGTTTCGGGAACGAGGTGCCCGACCTCGACGACCCGGCGCTGCTGAAATCGCTCGTCGCCGCGGTCAACGACCTGCGCGCGCAGGGACGCATCCTCGCCTACCACGACCGCAGCGACGGCGGCCTGTGGGCGGTGGCCTGCGAGATGGCTTTCGCCGGCCACCTGGGCGTGAGCCTGAACGTCGACATCCTCGTCACCGAGGGCGACGGCATCGCCGACAGCCGCGCCGAATACGGTGACTCGAAGAACTGGGCCAGCCAGGTCAGCGAGCGCCGCAACGAGCTGACGCTGGCGGCGCTGTTCAACGAGGAGCTCGGCGTCGTGCTGCAGGTGCCCACGGCCGAGCGCAACGAGGTCATGCAGGTGCTGCGCGACCACGGTCTGAGCCGGCACAGCCACTTCGTCGGCAAGACCAATGACCGTGGCGTGGTCGAGGTCTGGCGCGACACCCGGCTGCAGTTCTCGGCCCCGCTGCGCGAACTGCAGCAGGCCTGGGACGAGGTCAGCTGGCGCATCGCGCGCGAGCGCGACAACCCCGAGGCGGCCGACAGCGAGCACGCCGGCGCCGGCGCCGCGGACGACCCGGGGCTGCACCTGCAGCTGAGCTTCGACCCCGCCGATGACGTCGCCGCGCCCTTCGTCGCACCCGCCGTGGCCACCGGCGCGCGGCCGGCGGTCGCGATCCTGCGCGAGCAGGGCGTCAACTCGCAGGTCGAGATGAGCCGGGCCATGGCGCTCGCCGGCTTCGACACCTTCGACGTGCACATGAGCGACCTGCAGGCCGGCCGCGCGCGGCTCGAGCAATTCAAGGGCTTCGTCGCCTGCGGCGGCTTCAGCTACGGCGACACGCTGGGCGCGGGCGAAGGCTGGGCGCGCTCGATCCTGTTCAACCCGGCGCTCGCCGAGCAGTTCGCGGCCTTCTTCAGCCGCGCCGACAGCTTCGCGCTCGGCGTGTGCAACGGCTGCCAGATGATGGCCGCACTCAGCCCCATCATTCCCGGCGCCGAGGCCTGGCCGACCTTCACGCGCAACCGCAGCGAGCAGTTCGAGGCCCGGCTGTCGCTGGTCGAGGTGCTGGACAGCCCGAGCCTGTTCTTCGCCGGCATGGCCGGCAGCCGGATCCCGATCGCGGTGGCGCACGGCGAGGGCTACGCCGACTTCTCGCGCCGCGGCGACGACGCCAAGGTGCTGCGCGCGATGCGCTTCGTCGACGGCCACGGCCGTCCGACCGAGGCCTATCCCGCCAACCCGAACGGCAGCCCCGGCGGCCTGACCGCGGTGACCACGCCCGATGGCCGCTTCACCGCGCTGATGCCGCACCCCGAGCGGGTGTTCCGCAACGTGCAGATGAGCTGGCCGGGCGGCGACGTCTCGGCCGCCAGCCCCTGGATGCGCATGTTCCGCAACGCGCGCCGCTGGGTGGGCTGAGCACGCCCCTGGCTCGCGTGCCCGAGCCGATCCCGGCCGCCGTGGGTGACGCGTGCCGGAGAGGGACGGAAGCAGCTTGGCCCGCATGCGGACGCATCGGCTGGAGCATGCGAGTCCCGCGGATGCCATGCGTCGGACGTGGTCGGCGACCGCCTCACCGAGACCAACCTCATTCGGTCCGAACGGCTTCAAGAAGATCACCCAGCAGAGTGGGTTGGACGCCCCGGATCTTCCAGCAGGTCGGGCACTCCACTCGGCTATCCTCGTCGGCGCAATATTGCACATCCGCTGGCAGGAGCCATATGGGACGGGATCACGGGGTCAAAGTCACCAAGAAGCTGAAGGACGACGAGGACGAGCCGGAGATGCGCGTCAAGCTGACCGGTCACACCAAGCCGAAGTTCGCTCACAACGCCAGTCAGGCTGGCAAGGCGCCGGTCTGGAGCTACGAGTTCTGGAAGACCACGGCGCCTGGCAGCAAGGGCACGTTCGATCTCACGATGGACCTCAGCAAGATGAAGAAGGCCGACGAGAACAAGCAGAGCGAGCTGATGAATGACGCCGCCATCGCCTTCGTGGAGGAACAGTATCCGAAGTTCAAGGGCAAGGTGAAGCTCACCAGTCGCTAGCCAGCGCCGGCGGGCCCGGCGCGGGTCCACCTGCCTTCGTGCGGCCAGGACTCCGCCAGCCGCACGCCGAGCGTTCGCCGCAGCGATGGGCCGGCGCCCGCGCCCAGGTTCCGACGGGGCTTGCGGGACGGGTCCGGATCGAGCCGCCGCACCGGGCGGGGCGTCGCGCGACGTCCCACCCGCACCCTTGGGGCCCGTGACCCCCCACCGATCGGATGAGACGCCCGTGACCTCCGCCTATCCGCACCTGCTCGCCCCGCTCGACCTCGGCTTCACCCGGCTTCGCAACCGCGTGCTGATGGGCTCCATGCACACCGGCCTGGAGGATGGTCGCAGGCACTTCGACCGCATGGCCGCCTACTTTGCCGAACGGGCGCGGGGTGAAGTGGGCTTGATCGTCACCGGCGGCTTCGCCCCCAACGTGGCGGGCTGGACCAAGCCCTTTGCCGGCACGCTCAACACCAGCGGCGCAGCGCAGCGGCACCGCGTCATCACCGGGGCGGTGCACGCCGAGGGCGGCAAGATCGCCGCGCAGATCCTGCACACCGGGCGCTACGGCTACCACCCCTTCATCGTGGCACCGAGCCGCATCCAGGCGCCGATCTCGCCCTTCAAGCCCTTCGCCCTGTCGGAGCGTGGCATCGAGCGGCAGATCCGCGCCTTCGTGCGCAGCGCGCAGGCGGCGCAGGAGGCCGGCTACGACGGCGTCGAGGTGATGGGCTCCGAGGGCTACCTGATCAACCAGTTCCTGTCGCTGGCCACCAACCAGCGCACGGACGGATGGGGCGGCGCCTACGAGAACCGCATGCGCTTCCCGGTGGACATCGTGCGCCGCATCCGCGAGGCCTGCGGGCCGGACTTCATCCTGATCTACCGCATCAGCCTGCTCGACCTGATTCCCCAGGGGCAGACCTGGGACGAGGTCCTGCAGCTCGCGCGCGGCGTGGTGAAGGCGGGCGCCAGCATCCTGAACAGCGGCATCGGCTGGCACGAGGCCCGCGTGCCCACCATCGCCACCAGCGTGCCCCGCGCCGGCTTTGCCTGGGTGACGCGCAAGCTGCGCGACGCCCTGCGGGCCGAGGGCCTGCACACGCCCGTGGTGGCCACCAACCGCATCAACATGCCCGAGGTGGGTGAGCAGCTGCTTGCCGACGGCATGGCCGACATGGTCAGCATGGCCCGGCCCTTCCTTGCCGACCCGGAGTTCGTGAAGAAGGCGCGCGAGGGCCGACGCGACGAGATCAACACCTGCATCGCCTGCAACCAGGCCTGTCTGGACCACGTCTTCAAGAACCAGATCGCGAGCTGCCTGGTCAACCCGCGCGCCGCGTTCGAAACCCTGCTGCGCATCGAGCCCGTGAAGGCGAGAAGGAAGATCGCCGTCGTCGGCGCCGGCCCTGCCGGGCTGGCCGCGGCCACCACCGCCGCCGAGCGCGGTCATGCGGTCACCTTGTTCGAAGCGGCCGACCTCATCGGCGGCCAGTTCAACCTGGCCAAGCGCATTCCCGGCAAGGAAGAGTTCGAGGAGACGCTGCGCTACTACGGCAAGCGCCTGGCGGTCACCGGGGTCGTGCTGCGGCTGAACCACCGGGTGGACGCCGCCGCGCTCGCGGGCTTCGACACCGTCCTGCTGGCCACCGGCGTCACGCCGCGCGACCCGCACATCCCGGGCCAGGAGCTGCCGCACGTGCTCAGCTACATCGACGTGCTGACGGGCGCCAGACCCGTCGGGCAGAAGGTGGTCGTGATCGGCGCCGGCGGCATCGGCTTCGACGTCGGCGAGTTCCTGCTCGAGGCCGGCCACAGCCTGACCCTGAACCCGCAGGCCTGGCGCGCGCATTGGGGTGTCGGCGATCCGGCCGAACACCCGGGCGGGTTCGTCAGGCCCATGCCTGCGGCACCGAGCCGGCAGGTCACCCTGCTGCAGCGCAAGACCGGCAAGCCCGGCGGCGGCCTCGGCAAGACCACCGGCTGGATCCATCGCGCCGCGCTGAAGATGAAGCAGGTCGACATGCGCGGCGGTGCCAACTACGAGCGCATCACGCCCGCGGGACTTTTCGTCACGTGGGGCGACAAGCGCAGCGACGGCGAGCTCATCGCCGCGGACACCATCGTCCTGTGCACGGGCCAGGAGCCGATGCGCGAGCTGGAGCAGCCCTTGCGGGCGCTGGGCGTGCAGGTGCAGCTCATCGGCGGCGCGCTGGAGGCCGGCGAGCTCGATGCCAAGCGCGCCATTCGGCAGGGCACCGAGGCGGCCGCGGCGCTGTAGGGAACCGCCGCCGCTCCGGCTTGCTCAGGGCAGCGCGATGCCAGCGGCGGTGATCACGCGCTGGTGGGCGTACTCGGCCCGCGCCGGCCGGCCGATCCTGCCCTCGGCATTCACCCAGTCGGCGAATGTCTGCGTGTACAGCAGATAGGTGTTGACCACCCGGCCGTCGGCCGTCACCGTGCCCAGCGTGGTGTAGCCGTCCCGCCCCTCGGCGATGAAGTCGTTGGTGGCCACGACGTAGGTCGCCGCCGGGTCGATCGCCGACCACACGCCGGTGGCGCGGTTCCTCACCTGCACGTTGGCGAAGCGGCTGCCGCGCGCCTGGGACATGTCGAGGTCCCAGCGCAGCCCGGCCGCATAGGGGTGCGATCCGTTGGACTGGCGAGCGTCGAGGTGGTTGGCCACCGCGTCCTCGAGCGCAGCGACGACCTCGGCGCCCGTCATCTCGAGCTCGACGATGACGTTGGTGAACGGCAGCAGCGTGAACGCGGTGTTCATCGTGATGTCGCCAGCTGGGACCGGGATGCGCACGCCGCCGGCGTTCTGCAGCGCCAGGTCGGCGCGCCGGCTGCCGGCCAGGAAGGCCTGCGCCACGGCCTGGGCGGCGTCGCTGCCCTGGGCCAGCGTGTTGGCGGTCTCGCATCCGGCCACGCCGGCGCTCCGGTTGGTGCTCTCGCCCGGCACGCGCACCAGGCACAGGGCCTCGGTGGCCACGCCGATGGTGCGCGCCTTCTCCGTCTCGATGCGGTCGGTGTAGCCGGCCAGGACGGCGGCGGCGCCGGCGTCGGGGGCCGCGACCTTGATCTTCGGATCGGCCGCCAGCGTGGCGAGCAGGGCGTCGCGTTGGGCGCCGGCGAGCGTCACCCAGGCACCGCTGCCATCCCGGCGCTGGAAGCTGTCGCCGATGACCAGCGACGCCTCGCCAGCGCAGGACTCGACCCTGCCCCGGCGGTCGAAGCGCACGTTCATGAGACCGAAGGCCTTGCCGTACTCCCACGCCTGCCCGATGCACACGCGATCGCCGTCGCGGTTGGTGGCCAGCGTGGGGTAGGCGCCCGACGAGCTCAGGCCGTAGGCGCCGAAGTCGCCCAGCAGGCTGTGCGAGTCGCCACCGACGATGACGTCGACATCGGTCAGCGCGGCGGCCATCGCCTGGTCGGCCTGGTAGCCCTGGTGTGTCAGCAGCACGAAGTGGCGGATGCCGTCCTTCTTGAGTTCGTCGATCACCGCCTGCGCGGTGGACACCTCGTCGGCGAACACCGTGGTGTCGAACGGGCGCGAGGAGTTGGTCGTCTTGCCCGCGATGTCGATGCCGATGATCGCCACCCGCACGCCGTCCACGGTCTTGACCGTGTAGGGCTGGATGTAGTCGCGGGCGGTCAGCGGCGCCAGCGGCGTGCCGATGGCCGGCGTCACGTTGGCCGCCAGCACCGGCGTGCGGCAAGCCGGCGTGTAGAGCTCGTCGAGGAAGGCGGCGAGCACGCCGTCGCCGTCGTCGAACTCGTGGTTGCCGAGCGCGAAGGCGTCGAAGCAGATGGTGTTCATCAGCCGCGCGTCGGCCTGGCCCTTGTAGAAGGTGTAGAAGAGCGTGCCGGTGATGGCGTCGCCCGCGTGCAGCTTCAGCAGCCCGGGCCGCAGCGTCTCAGCCTGCGTGAACACCGTCGTCATCCGTGCGGCGCCACCGAGCGAAACGCGGGTGGGCACACCGTCCAGCGTCAGCTCGACGTTGGCGAAAGGCTCGAGCTGCGAGTGGGTGTCGTTGACGTGGGCGATGTCCAGCGACAGCGCGCTGAAGGTCGGCGGACTGCTGCCGCCGCCGCAGGCGGCCAGACCGGCGCCGAGCGCGACGGTCAGCCCAGCAGTCGCCAAGGCCTTGCGCACGGCTGCCCGCCAGGGGGAGGCGGCGGCCCTCATGCTGCCGGTGTCTTGCTGGTGGTGCTGCATCGTAGCTACGCGCGGTGTGTTGAACACGACCGTCAAGTGTGCCGAGCCCGCGTGTCGGGGCCGTGACACGGCCGATGCCTTGGCCGAAGGCCCAGCGGACGCATCGGCGCGCCGCTTACCGCGACGCCCCGGTGGCCTGGGCCGTCGTCACCCCTCGCGTCGGCACCCGAACCCGCTGCCGCCGCCGACACACCGCCCGACCCGCAACCAGGCTCGGGCGGCGCGTATGCTCGACGCATGGCGGCACGGATTGCGACCCTCTGGCATGGCGTCCCCGCACGCCGGCTGCTGACGGCGGCGGCGCTGGCACTGATCCTGCTCGCGACCTGGGTGCTGCGGCTGGACGATGCCGCGCTGGCGCAGGTCGACGCCGGCTGGAAACGTGCGTTGGCGACATTCGCTGCGGCGCGTGCGCTGAACGCCGTGATCTCGGTCGCCCAGGGCACCGAGCTCGCGGTGCAGCCGGCCGGCGTCGGCGTGACACTGACGCCGGGGCAGGTGTTGGATCCGGTCAACGACCTGATCGAGCAGTTCTCGCTGCTGATGCTGATGGCCAGCGCCGCCTTCGGTGCGCAACGCGTGCTGATCGGCATCGGTGCCTGGTGGCCGATGTCGCTCGTGCTGACGACGGTCGCGCTGGGCTGGGCGATCCTGCAGTGGCGCGGCCCGGTGGCGCCGCGCTGGCTGGGGCAGCTGCTGCTCGGGATGCTGCTGGTGCGCTTTCTGGTGCCGACCGTCGCGCTGGGCAGCGAGGCGGCGTTCCGCCTCTTCATGCACGACGACTACCGCGCCGGCCAGCACACGCTCGAGCAGTCGACAGCGCAAATCGGGCAGGCCGGCGGCCCCGTCGTCGCGCCGCCGGGCGATGAGTCGGTCGGCGACCGGGTGCGGCGCTGGTGGTCGCAGGGCACCGATGTCGGCCCCCGGTTCGAGGAACTGAAGGCGGCCGCCAACCGGGCGGTCGAACACGTGGTGAGGCTGATCGTCGTCTTCACGCTGCAGACGCTGGTGCTGCCGCTGCTGCTGGGCTGGCTGGTGTGGCGGCTGCTGAAGGCAGCGGTCGACGGCATCGGC
>CAZQPN010000114.1:0-7750 GCA_964595215.1 uncultured Rubrivivax sp.
GCTGCGTGATTCTCCGCGCCACCTGCCGGTGGTCGACACCGATCATGGTCGGCACGTCGTGCCCCATCGCGTTCATCGTGTGGTGGCTCTTGTGGCAGTGAAAGGCCCAGTCGCCCGGCTCGTCGGCGAGGAACTCGATCTGCCGCATCTGGCCGACCGCGATGTCGGTCGTCACCTCGTACTGGCGCGTGGACTTGGGCGTCGGCCCGCCGTCGGTGCCGGTGACGAGGAACTCGTGGCCGTGCAGGTGGATCGGGTGGTTGGTCATCGTCAGGTTGCCGATGCGGATGCGCACTTTGTCGTTCAGGCGCACGTTGAGGCTGTCGACGCCGGGGAAGATGCGGCTGTTCCAGCTCCACAGGTTGAAGTCGAGCATCGTCATGATCTTCGGCGTGTAGCTGCCGGGATCGATGTCGTAGGCGTTGAGCAGGAAGCAGAAGTCGCGGTCGACCTCGTCGATCAGCGGGTGCTTCGCCTTCGGGTGCGTGACCCAGAACCCCATCATGCCCATCGCCATCTGCACCATCTCGTCGGCGTGCGGGTGGTACATGAAGGTGCCCGGGCGGCGCGCGACGAACTCGTAGACGAAGGTCTTGCCCGGCGGAATGCCGGGCTGGTTGAGCCCCGTCACGCCGTCCATGCCGTTGGGAAGGCGCTGGCCGTGCCAGTGGATGCTGGTGTGTTCGCCGAGCTTGTTGGTGACGAACAGGCGCACCCGGTCGCCCTCGACGACCTCGATCGTCGGCCCCGGGCTCTGGCCGTTGTAGCCCCACAGGTGGGCCTTGAAGCCGGGCGTCATCTCGCGCACCACCGGTTCGGCCACGAGGTGGAACTCCTTGACGCCGGCGTTCATGCGCCAAGGCAGCGTCCAGCCGTTGAGCGTGACGACGGGGTTGTAGGGGCGGCCGGTGGCGGGCATCAGCGGCGGCATCGTGTCGGGCCTGTCCTGCAGCACCGGCTCGGGCAGCGCGGCCAGCGCGACCCTGCTGACGGCGGCGGTCGACACGGCCGCGGCGGCGGCACCCAGACCGGTGGTCGTGGCGCCAAGGAAGTTGCGTCGGGAAACCATGGTCGGCCCTCGATTCAGTGCGCCGGGCCACCGGCCTCGCCCGTCGACATCGACGGGCCGGCGGCGGCGCCCAGGCGGGGTTGTCCGATCATCGCCATGTCGAGGTCGGCCTGCGCGACCCAGAAGTCGCGCAGCGCCTCGATGGCGGCGTTGACGCTGGCGATCTGCGCGCGCGCGTCGGCCAGCAGCTCGAACACGCCGATCAGCATGCCGTTGTAGCGCAGCACGTTCTCGTCGGCGATGTGGCGGCGCAGCGGCACGATCTCGTCGAAGTGGTGGCGCGCGATTTCGTGCGCGCTGCGCCAGTTCACGTAGGCCTCGCGCACCTCGGAGCGCGCGTTGATCGCCACCTCGGCCGCCTGGTGCAGCGCCTGGCGGTAGATGCCCTCGGCGCGTGCCACGCGGGCCTGGCCGAAGTCGAACAACGGCAGCTCGAACTCGATCTCCCAGCCGCGCGTCGTCGGCGCCTCGTTCGAGCTGTTGCGCGCCAGGCCGAGCTCGAGCACGTTGACGAAGCGCGTCGTGCGCGTCAGGCCCAGGTTCTCGGCCGTCTGCAGCGCGGCCGCCTTCGCCGCGGCGACGTCCAGCCGCGTGGCGATCGCGCGCTGCTCGACGTCGGGCTGGTCGGCCACCGTCTGCGGCAGCTCCGGCAGCCGCTCGGGCATCGTGAAGCCGGTCTGCGCCCCCCACAGGCCGAGCAGTCGGATCAGCTGCTCGCGCGTGCGCTCGGCCTGCAGCTCGGCACGTGCGACGTTGAGCGCGGCGTCGGCGTAGAAGGCCTGCTCGCGCGCGCGCTGCAGCGGGCTGAAGTTGCCCGCCTGCTGCATGCGCCGTGCCAGCTCGGCGCTCGCGTCGGCAGCCTGCATCACCTGGCGCATGTAGCGCACCGTCTCCCGGGCCGCAACCGCCTGCACCCAGGCCTTGCGCGTCTCGTGGCCGAGCGCCAGCACGGCCATCGTCGTGTCGTGCCGCACCGCGTCATGGCGACGCGACTCGAGCGCGGCGATGCGCGGTGCCATCAGCACCCGCGCGAGGTTGACGTGCAGGCCCCGTTCGATCTCGACCTCGTCGCCGCTGCGCATGCGCCCGAACGAGAAGCCCGGGTTGGGCAGCCGGCTGGCCGCGACGCGCTCGGCGTCGCTGACGCCGAGCGCGGCCAGCCGGGCCTGCAGCCCGCGGTTGTTCAGCAGCGCCACCTCGACCGCGGCGTCCATCGTCAGCGGCGCCGCCAGCAGCTGATCGACGCGTTGGCGGATCGCCGCGGCGTCGGCGTCGCCGCGGTCGGCCTGCAGCGCCACGCCCAGGCGCTCCTGCACGACCTCGCGCAACGGTGCGATGCCGCCGTCGGGCGCCAGCGTCGCACAGCCCGCCAGCAGCGTCAACGCCAGGCCGGCGGTCACGGTCCGCAGGCACGGCGTCGTGCGTGCGTGGGCGCGGCCGGCCTCGGCGCTGCGCGCTCCGGGGATGAGCGCTTGGGAGCGGCCCGGCGGCGCGCTCATGGCCTGCTGCCGGCGCCGTGGCCGCCATGGTGCTCGCGCGCGCCGCCCGGGGCCGGGGCCGGCATGGACGGCGCGTCCGTCCGCGAAGGGGGAGACGACTCGGCCGGCGCCGGGTCGGGCTGCTGTGCCTCGCGCAGGTAGACGCGCCAGCCGCCGATCCGCGCCACGGTGTCGTTGACCTCGCGCCAGCTCTTCGACGCCGGCGGGGCCCACGGCCTGTACGCGGCCAGCGGCGAGGCAAACGACGCCGGCGCAACGATGGCGGCCGGATCGGACGGATCGGACGGCGCGGCCGGTGCGCCGGCGGCGACGAGCCCGCCTAGGCTGAACAGCGACGCCAGCGCGAAGCGCCGCACCGGGCGCGTTGCGAACGCTGCGGTGGGCATGCGCCCACGGGACAGGGAGAACGGCATGAGGAACCTCGCGGAAACGCCACTAGGGAGCCAATCGGTGCGCTGGCCGGTGCGAAGTCGGCCGCGCAGCGCAGTGCCGGCAGGGCCGGCACCGGACGTCGTCAGACCGCGAGGCCTCTCGGCGGCCGCTCGGGACCGCGCATGGTGGCGCGCTCGACCCGCGCCGCCGGCGCCGCCGACCAGGCGTGGCCGGCCGCGGCCGCAGGCGGGCTCACGACATCGCCCGGCGGCAGCGCCGAGGCGACGCCGCAGCCTGCGCACAGCGCGCAGGCGGCATCCGCCGACATCGCGCCGGCGGGCCCGGTCGCGCCCTGCACCGCGCCCGACGCGTCGGGCGCGTGTCCGTGCTGCGCGGCGTGCCCATCATCCTTCGCACCCGCTGCATCGCGGGCGGCATGCGCTGCCTGCCAGTCGCCGGCGGGCGCGGCGTCAACGATCGTCGTCGCAGGCGCCAGGCGACCATGGCAGGCGCGCAGCGTGTCATGCGCCGCGGCCTGCAAGGGCAACGACAGTGCCGCGAGGCAGCACAGCACGGCGCGGATCCAGGAACGCATGGTCCAAATCCTAGCGCAAGACCGACGTCACGTCGTGGCGCGGGTCATGGGACACTCGCTCCTCCCTCGAAACCACGGACACGGAGACGACAAGGCATGCCAATCGGCAAGGACACGCCGGTGCTGGTGGTGGGCGCCGGCATCATGGGTGCAGGCATCGCGCAGGTGGCCGCCCAGGCCGGGCACGCGGTGTGGCTGCACGACACGCGCGCCGGCGCGGCGGCGCAGGCACGCGACAAGCTGGCCACGGCGCTGCAGGGGCTGGTCGCCAAGGGCCGGATCGACGCCGGCACGGCCGAGGCTGCGGTGGCCCGCATCACGCCGATCGCCGCACTCGGCGACGCCGCCGGTGCCGGCCTCGTCGTCGAGGCCATCATCGAGGACCTGGAGGCCAAACGCGGCCTGTTCCGCGAGCTCGAGGCGCTGCTGGCGCCCGATGCCGTGCTCGCCACCAACACCTCGTCGATCTCGGTCACGGCGATCGCCAACGGGCTGGCGCACCCGCAACGGCTGGTCGGCATGCACTTCTTCAACCCGGTGCCGCTGATGAAGCTGGTCGAGGTCGTCAGCGGGCTGCAGACCGACTGCGCCGTCGCCGCCGCCGTGTTCGACCTCGCCGCTGCCTGGGGCAAGACACCGGTGCACGCGAAGTCGACGCCAGGCTTCATCGTCAACCGCATCGCCCGGCCCTATTACGCCGAGACGCTGCAGCTGCTGCTCGAACAGGCCGCCGAGCCGGCGGTGATCGACGCCTGCCTGCGCGGCGCGGGCTTCCGCATGGGGCCGTGCGAGCTGATGGACCTGATCGGGCACGACACCAACTTCGCCGTCACGCAGTCGGTCTACGCCGCCAACTTCCAGGACAAGCGCTACATGCCGTCGCTGGTGCAGGCCGAGATGGTCGCCGGCGGCCTGCTCGGCCGCAAGACCGGGCGCGGCTTCTACGGCTACGGCGAGGCTGCCGGCGTGCCGACGCTGCCGGCCTACGAGCGTGCCGGCGCACCCTACGCCCAGCGCGTCGTGCTGCACGGCACCGGCCCGCTGGCGGACCGGCTGGCGATGGCCCTCGCCGGACAGGCCTTCGAGCGCGACACCGCCAGCGGCTGGACCGGCCTCGAGGCCGACGGCGCGCAGCTGCGCCTGACCGACGGCCGCTGCGCGAGCGCCCTCGGCGCCGAGGTGGCGGTGTTCGACCTGCCGATCCACCCCTCGTTCGCCGGCAGCGAGCCGGGCACGCCGCTGGCCTACGCGCTGTCGGACCAGGCCTCGGGCGCGTGGGCGGCGATGGCCGCGCAGTGGCTGCGCGCCGCCGGTTTCCACGCCCAGCGCGTGTCCGACGTGCCGGGGCTGGTGGTCGCACGAACGGTCGCGATGCTGATCAACGAGGCCTGCGACGCGGTGCACCAGGGCGTGTGCAGCGAGGCCGGTGCCGACGCCGCGATGAAGCTCGGCGTCAACTACCCGGCCGGCCCCTTCGAGTGGCTGGCGCGCTGGCACGCCGGGCGCATCGTGCAGCTGCTCGACGCACTGGCCGCCACCTACCGCGGCGAGCGCTACCGCGTCAGCCCGGCGCTGCGCCGCCGCGCCTGGGCCTGAGCGCGTGTGACGCGATGACCGGCCCGCTCGTCGGCCTGCGCGTGCTGGAGCTCGCGGCCATCGGCCCAGGGCCGATGGCCGCCATGCTGCTGGCGGACCTCGGCGCCGACGTCATCCGCATCGACCGCCCGGTGCCGGCGGACCTGGGCGTGCCGATGCCGGCGCACTTCGACGTCAACGGCCGCGGCCGGCGCTCGGTGGCGATCGACCTCAAGCAGCGCGCCGGCGTCGACGCCGTGCTTCGGTTGGCCGACCGTGCCGACGTCCTGATCGAGGGCTGGCGGCCCGGCGTCGCCGAGCGGCTCGGCCTCGGGCCCGCCGACTGCCACGCGCGCCACCCCGGCCTCGTCTACGGACGCATGACCGGCTGGGGCCAGACCGGCCCGCTGGCCGAGGTCGCCGGCCACGACATCGACTACATCGCGATCGCCGGCGCGCTCGGCGCGTTCGGCCCGGCCGACGGCAAGCCGGCGCCGCCGCTGAACCTGGTGGGCGACTACGGCGGCGGCGCGCTCTACCTCGCCTTCGGCCTCCTGGCCGCGCTCCACGAGCGACAGCGCTCCGGCCTCGGGCAGGTGGTCGACGCCGCGATGGTCGACGGCGCCGCGTCGCTCACGGGCATCTTCCACGGCCTGGCCGCGGCGCGACAGTGGGACGGGCGAGAGACGGCGCGAGGGCGCAACCTGCTCGACGGCGGCGCGCCCTTCTACGACACCTATGCCTGCGCCGACGGCCGCTTCGTCGCCGTCGGCGCGCTCGAGCCCAGGTTCTTCGCCGAGCTGATCGCGCGGCTCGGCCTGGACGACGGCTGGCGCGCGCGCCAGTACGACCGCCGCGCCTGGCCCGAGTTGCGCGCCGTGCTGGCGGCCGCCTTCGCCGCCCGCGGCCGCGACGACTGGGCGGCACACTTCGACGGCAGCGACGCCTGCGTGGCACCGGTGCTGTCGCTCGCCGAGGCGCCGTCGCACCCGCACCTGCGTGCGCGCGCCACCTTCGTCGAGGTAGACGGCGTCGTGCAGCCGGCGCCGGCGCCACGCTTCTCGCGCACGCCATCGGCCACGCCACGGCCCTCGCCCGAGCCAGGTGCCGACACAGACGCCGTGCTCGCCGAGGCCGGATTCACGGCGGGCGAGATCGCGGCCCTGCGCGCCGCAGGCGCCGTCCGCTGAGCCGCCGTCGCCGCGCTGCTGGCGCCAGGAGAGCCCCGATGACGACCGTGCACCAGACCCCGCCCGACGCGCGCCGCGCGGCGTCGCTGATGTTCCTGCGCGACGGCGCAGGCGAAGGCGCAGGACTGGAGGTGCTGATGCTGCGCCGCGCCGAACGCGAGGGTGACCTGCGCAGCGGCGCCGTCGTCTTCCCCGGCGGGGTGCTCGACGCCGCCGACCGCCACGCGCACCACTTCGTGCTCGGCCCCGACGACGCAGCGGCGAGCGAGCGCCTGGGCCTGCCCGACGGCGGGCTGGACTACCTGGTGGCGTCGGTGCGCGAGTCCTTCGAGGAGGTCGGCCTGCTGCTGGTGTGCGCGCCCGACGGCGGGCCGGCCGACCTGGCGCCGCACGCGGCGACGCTGGCCTCGTGGCGGCTGAAGCTGCAGCAGGGCCAGGGCACGCTGGCCGAGCTGTGCGCCGCGCTCGACCTGCGGCTGGACCTGCGCGCGCTGCACTACCACAGCCACTGGCTGACCCCGCCCGGCGTGCCCAAGCGCTTCGACACCCGCTTCTTCACCGTGCTGGCGCCGGCCGGCCAGGTCGCGATGGCCGACCTTGGCGAGGCGGTCGAGCTGATGTGGACGACGCCGACGGCCGCGCTCGCCAGGGACAGCGGCTACAAGCTGCTGCCGGTGACGCGCGAGACGCTCAAGGGCCTGGCCGGCTTCGCCCGCGCCGCCGACGCGCACGCCGAGGCCGGCGCGCGCCGCGACGTGCCGCTGACGATGCCGCGCCGCGGCCTCATGCGCGACGGCACGCCGTACATCGTGCTGCCCTGGGACCACCCCTACGCCGAGCTCGCGCGCCTGGACCCGACCGGTGCCTCACCGGCGCTGGCCGAGATCGTGCCAGGCACGCCGGTGCGGCTGTCGCCGCGCATCGTGCGCGTGACCGCGCCCAACCCCGGCATGATGACCGGGCCGGGCACCAACAGCTACCTGGTCGCCGACCCGCAGGGCATCGGCTGGGTGCTGATCGACCCCGGTCCGGACGACGCATCACACCGCGACGCACTGCTCGCCGCCGCCGCCGGCCGGCCGGTCACGCACATCCTGGCCACCCACACGCATGTCGACCACTCGCCCGGCGCGGCGGCGCTGGCGCGCGCCACCGGCGCCGCGGTCTGGGGCCGGCGCGCGCCGCCTCACGCGGGGCAGGACCGCCACTTCGCGCCCGACCACGAGCCGGCCGACGGCGAGCGCCTGGTGCTCGGCCCGACGACCACGCTGCGCGCGGTCCACACCCCGGGGCACGCGTCCAACCACCTGTGCTGGCTGCTCGAGGAAGAAGAGCTGCTGTTCACCGGCGACCAGGTCATGCAGGGCTCGACGGTCGTCATCAACCCGCCCGACGGCGACATGGGCGCCTACCTGCGCTCGCTGCACGGCTTGCTCGCGCTCGAGCTCGA
>CAZQPN010000115.1:0-7731 GCA_964595215.1 uncultured Rubrivivax sp.
GCCCTCGTCGCGCAGCGGGTCGTACCCGGCCGTCAGCACCAGCGCCGGCGGCAGGTGGGCGAGGTCGGCCGCCAGCAGCGGCGACGCGCGCCAGTCGGCCCACTCCGCCGGGTCGGCCATGTACTGGCCGCGGAACCAGTCGACCGTGTCGGCCGTCAGCACGTAGCCCTGGCCGTTGCGGCGGTGCGAGGGCGCGACCGCCCGCATGTCGGTGGCCGGGTAGATCAGCAGCTGGAAGGCTGGCAGCGGCGCGCCGGCGGCGCGCAGCGCCAGGCAGACGACGGCCGCCAGGTTGCCGCCGGCGCTGTCGCCACCGACCGCGATGCGCGCCGCATCGACGCCGAGCACGGCGGCGGCGTCGCGCGCGAAGCGCGTCGCGGCGACGGCGTCGTCGACGGCGGCCGGGAACCGGTGCTCCGGCGCCATCCGGTAGTCGACCGACAGCACCGCGATGCCGGCGCCGGCGCACAGCGTGCGGCAGACGACGTCGTGCGTGTCCAGGCCGCCGATGGTCCATCCGCCGCCGTGGAAGTAGACGAGCAGCGGCAGCGCCTGGGTGTCGGTGGCCTGTGCCGGCCGGTAGAACCGAAGCGGGATCGCCCCGTGCGGGCCGGGCGCCTGGAGGTCGTGCACCGTGCCGACCAGGGGCGGATCGGGCTGCGTGGAGGCGCGCCGGTCGCGGTACGTCAACCGCGCCTGCGACACCGACAGCGTGTGCGTCGGCGGCACACCTCGCTCGGCCATCAGGTCGATCAGCGCGCGGGCTTGCGGGTCAAGCATGCGGGGTTGGCTCCCGGTTGGGCAAGCCGCCAGTCTAGACCGCTGCGGCATCATGGCGGCCCGATGCGCGACACCGACCCCTGCCCCTGCGGCACCGACCGCCCCTACGCCGACTGTTGCGGCCGCTGGCACGCCGGCGGCGCACCGGCGCCAGACGCCGAGGCCCTGATGCGCTCGCGCTACAGCGCCTACGTGCTCGGCCTGGTCGCCTACCTGCGCGCGACCTGGGCCCCCGAGACCTGCCCGGCCGAGATCGCAACCGACCCGCCCGGACTGCGCTGGCTTGGGCTGGAGGTGCGCCGCCACCGGGTGATCGATGCCGGGCACGCCGAGGTCGAGTTCGTCGCCCGCAGCAAGCTGGCCGGACGCGCGCACCGGCTGCACGAGACGAGTCGCTTCGAGCGGCGCGACGGCCGCTGGCTGTACGTCGACGGCGACCTGCGCTGAACCCGCGTCAGCCGACGTCGAGCGCTGAACCCAGCGTCTGCGGCGGCGCCGTGCCCATCCTCGCGAGAGGCTGACGCGGCCCGTTCGTCAGTCGACGCACTCGCCGTCGATGAAGACCCAATTCGGTGGGCAGGACGCCACGCGCTGGACGCGGTCGTAGCGCCCGATCGTGTTCAGGCCGATGTAGGGTTTCAGCCCGGTGCCGAACAGGTAGTCCACACCTCCATAGACGTGGCTGCCCTGGATACCGCCGTTCAGCAGAAAGGCACGGTGCGCAAAGCTGTAGCCTGCGCCGAGTTCGCCCTGGCTGCCACGCTCCCCGTCGACACCCTTGACGCGGAATTCGCCCGGCCCGGCCATCGGGCCGGTCAGCGCGTAGGTCAGCTCGGCAGCCGCACCGCGCACCTTGTCGCGCGAGTCGACGTCGACCGAGCGGTAGCCGAGCACGGCCGTCACGCTGGACCGGGCCATCATGTCCCACTGGATACCGACATAGGCCTCGTTCTCGCTCTTCTTGCCCTTGCCGAATGTCGGCACGACCGGGGCACCACCTTTCCCAGCCCAGGCAGAGCCTGCCAGCAGCACCGCGGACACCAGTCCCGCCGCGACGTGAATCACCTTCATGAGCTCTTCTCCTTGGCGTTCCCAAGAACACCCAGCGCCGATGGTGCCACCGTCGCGAGCCGCTGGCACCCCCGGGTTTGCGCTCAATCAAGCATGCGGTCGACGGCCCGCAGCGCCAGTGCCTGGATCGTCAGTGACGGCGCCTCGCCGCCACCGCTGCTGGGAAAGACGCTGGCGTCGGTGATCCAGACGTTGTCGAGTCCGTGCACCCGAAGGTCTTCGTCGACCACGCCGTCACGCGGCTCGCGCGCCATGCGGCAGGTGCCGAACACGTGCGCCGACGAGAAGTGGTCGTAGGTGCCGTACTCCTCCACCAGCGCTCCGGCCCCACTGGCCCGCAGCAGCGAGCGGCAGGACGCTGCCATCGCCTGCAGCCGTCGGATCGTCATCGGATCGACCTGCGAGTGGATGCGTGCCAGCGGCAGGCCGTGCGCGTCGCGCCGCACGGGATCGAGGTCGACATAGCCGCCGTCATGCGGCAGCGACTCGCCCACCGCGCCGACGGCAACCAGCCGGCCGACCGTCTCGCGCATCGCGCGCTTGTGCGCGCGACCGAAGCCGGGTACCGCGCGCTGCGCATGGGCCACTGCGCCGACGAGCTCGCTTTCGTGGATGGCCGCACTGAGCCGATAGCCGCCGACGACACCCGCCACGGCGTCCGGGGCGTTGTGGTCCCAGCAGATGGCGTCCGCTGGCAGGCCACCGAAGCTGTCCAGCGGTTCGTCGGCGCGCCCGACGCTGGTCCAGGCGACCGATTCCAGCAGATGCCGCCCGACATGCGGCGACTGCCAGCGCAGATCGCGCTGCGCCAGCAGCAGGCGGGGTGTCTCAACCGCCCCGCAGGCCAGCACGAGACGACGCGTCTCGATGCGCGTGCGCCGACCGTCGACGCCGGCAACCTCGATCGCAGCGACGCGTCGGCCAGGCCCGGGCAGCAGGTGCAGCGCCTGCTGCCCGGGCCGCACCTCGCATAGCCCACCGGCACGCGCACCGGCGACGAAGGTGACATCGGCCGAACCCTTGTCGGCGCGCGGGCAGCCGCGCGTGCAGCCGCCGCAATAGTTGCACGCGGCGCGACCGTCGCGCGCCACCGGCAGCGCCGCGCGCGGGTTGGCCGTCCAGGCCAGACCGAGGCGCGCCGCGCCCTCGCCCAGGCGACGCGACGCCTTGCACAACGGGTGCGCGGCGTACGGGTAGGGGCCGCTGCGCCAGCGCGCCCCGGTCTCGGACGGACCGGCCACCCCGATGAACCGTTCGACCTCGAGGTAGTAGGGCTCCAGCGCCGCGTAGTCGAGCGCCCAGTCCATGCCCTGGCCGTGCCGGCTGCGCAGCGACATCGCGTGCGGATGCAGGCGGTGCGCCTCGCCAACGTAGTGCAGCGTGCTGCCACCGATGCCGCGGACATGGTGGTAACCAGGCCCGGAGACGACGCGCCGCCCACTGCGGTTGACGGGGCCCTGGCCGACGCTCCACGACAGCAGATCGGCATGGCGCGTGGCGTCGATCGACTGCAGTGGCGCGAACACGACCTCGACTTGACTGCCAGCCTTGTGCGGGAAACCCCTGCGTTCCCAGTCCGGGCGGTGCAGCACATAGTCGGCGCCGGGATCGAAGGCCGGGCCGGCGTCCAGCAACAGCACACGCCAGCCGCGCGTCGTCATGCGCCAGGCGGCCGCCGCTCCGCCAGCGCCGGCACCAACAACGACGGCGTCGAAAGCCGCCATCATCGCAGGGCGCCCGGAAATCCGATCGGCTGCGGCGGGCGGTCCAGCGCCAGGCCTCGCCACGCCGCCGGCTGCGCGTAGTACTCGGCCATCACGGTATTGCGCGCGAGTTGGAAGAAGCGGCCGGCCGGGCTCTCCCACGGCTGACGGGACATCGCCTCGAGCGCCGCCTCGCGGACCTCGACGTCGGCGACGGCGAAGTCACCGTCGCTTCGTGCGTCGAGCCACTCGCACGCCGACGCCAGCAACCGGCGCGCATCCGCGTCGCCCTCGATATCGGCCAGGATGGTGGCGACCACGCCCAGGTCGCTGGCGGCGGGCGTCAGCGGGTCGGCGGGGACCAGCGTGTCGCACACGGCCGCGAAGCCGAGGCGCTGACGTTCGGTCAGCGTCGCCGCCGGGCCGGCCGTCATCGCCGGCCAAGGCAGCCCGGTCAGTGCCAGCGTGATCGCCAGCCGGCGGGCGGCCCGGCGGCGGCCGGGATCGGCTGCCGTTGCCGGCGCAGGCGGTTTGCGGTGCATCCGCGAATGATGCCGCGCCCACGGTCAAGTTGACAATGCGCGCCCGTCAATCCCGGTCGTCGTCGGCGTTCTCGCAGCCGCCGTCATACACCCATGCCCATGCCCACCGGACCCCTCGCCGCCGCGGCCGCCTATGTCCTGTGGGGCGTGTTTCCGCTCTACATCAAGCAGGTCGCCGCGGTGCCGGCGCTGCAGGTCGTCGCGCACCGGTCGTGGTGGTCGCTCGTCTTCGTGTTCGGCCTGCTGGCGCTGCTCGGCCGGCTGCGCTGGCTGCGTGCGGCGCTGGCCGACGGCCGCACGCTGCGCGTGTTCGCGCTCAGTGCGCTGCTGCTGAGCGCCAACTGGCTGGTCTACGTGTGGGCTGTGAGCGCCGGGCGCATCGTCGACGCCAGCCTGGGCTATTTCATCAATCCGCTGGTCAACGTCCTGCTGGGCGTCTGGCTGCTGCACGAGCGGCCGCGGCCGCTGCAGTGGATGGCGGTGGCGATCGCCGGCGCCGGCGTCGCGTGGCTGGTGCTGGGGGCCGGCGAATGGCCGTGGATCGCGTTCGTGCTTGCCGGCAGCTTCGCGCTCTACGGGTTGCTGCGCAAGACGGCGCCACTGGGCGCTGCCGAGGGGCTGGCGCTGGAGACGCTGATGCAGGCACCGGTGGCGCTGCTGCTGATCGGGTGGTGGGCCTGGCAGGGCAGCGGCGCGATGCGCGTCGACGCGCCGGCGACATCGCTGTGGCTGCTCGTCGCGGGCCCCTTCACCGCGGTACCGCTGCTGCTGTTCGCCTACGGTGCGCGCCGCGTCACGCTGGCCACGCTCGGGTTGCTGCAGTATCTGGGGCCGACGCTGCAGTTCCTGATCGGCGTCGCCGTCTACGGCGAGCCGTTCACCGCCGAGCGGGCGGTCGGCTTCGCGCTGATCTGGACGGCGCTGGCGATCTACACCGGCGAGTCGTTGTGGCAGTGGCACCGGACTGCGTCGCTGCGACCCTGACCGGCACCTGCCGGGAACCGGCCGCCCGCGGCTGCACGCAAGGCGACCGGGCCGTCGATCCCGAGGCCACGGCGCCATCGGCACCATCGGGCAGTGCCGGATGGCCAGCGGCGTCGACGCAGTTCAGAATGGCGGTCCGCGGGCCGGGCTCCGCTCGCCGCCGAGCAGGAGATCGCCGATGCGCGCGTCCCGTTCGTTTGTCCCGGACAGGTCCCCGACGCCGTCGTCGGGGGCCGGCAAGTTCGCCGCGCGCGCGGGCGCGCCCCACCGGGGCTTGCGCGTCATGCTCGCGACGATGGCCGCGTTCGCCGCGGCTGCGTCCTCGGCCGCCGCTGCCGGTGCGCCGCCGCTGGAGCGCATCGAAGTCCGGTCGCCCGCGGGCCACCCGGTGCCGGTGGAGGTGGCCCGCCCGGCGGGCCGCGGGCCGCACCCGCCGGTGCTCTACATCCACGCCAAGCGCGGCTTCGAGGACGAGGACCGGGCCCACCTGCGCGAGTTGGCGGCACAGGGCTTCCTGGCGATGGCGCCGGACTGGCAGGCCGGCCACATGATCGAGCGCTGGCCCGACCGGCACCATCCGGAAACCGAGGCCGACGTCGAGGCGGCGATGGACGCGCTGCGCGCGCACCCCGACGCCTGCCGCATGCCGGTGGGCATCGTCGGCATGTCGCGCGGGCCCTATTACGCCATCCGGCTGGCCACGAAGCGCCCGCAGGACGTGGCCGCCATCGTCTCGTACTACGGCCACTTCCAGGATCCGAACGCGCCCGAGCCGCAGCAGCTGTTCGGCGTCGCCCCCGAGGTGCTGCGCTTGAACACGCCGGTGCTGATGCTGATCGGCGACGCCGACTTCGAGCTGCGCCGCATGGTCGGCGGTCGGGCCTTCTACGCGCTGTGGGAGCGCGGCGTGCCGGTCGAGCTGCAGATGTACCCGATGGCCAGGCGGGCGTTCGACTTCCGCCGCGACCCCTCGCCCGAGGAGAAGACCGCCAAGCGCCACGCGCGCGAGCGGGCGCGGACCTGGCTGGTGCGCCACATGGGGCTGGACGCCGAGGGCCGCTGCGCCGTCGGCCGCTGACGTGGGTCGGGCCGGGCCGGGCACGCCTTGGCATCCCCTGCCGCATGAGCGAGACTCGGACGCATGAGATCCCTCAACAACGCCGCCCGCCGCCCCCGCCGCCCCGGGGATGCCCGCCACGATCCGGCCGCGGTCGACGAGGCGGAAGCCCTCGACGACCACCACCTGAAGAACGCCACCGGCGGTGCCTCGCCGCTGCCGGTGCTGTGCCAGGACGCGCTGCTGCTGCGCGCCCGCACCGACTGCCCGAAGTGCGGCCGTCGCACGGCCGCCTTCGCGCTGATGGGGCTGCCCGAGTTCGAGACCGAGGACGGCGCCGTGATGCTGCGCCGCCTGACCGCGCTGCCGGCCGAGGTCGACAAGGCGGTGCGCGCCTTCGCCGGCCCGCTGTGGCGCATCGACCAGAGCCGCGCCGTCAAGGGCTCGCATTGGCATAGCCATTGCGAGCACTGCGGCGCCCGCGTCGGCGAGGTCCACCTGCACGGTCCGAGCGGCCCGTACCGCCCGCGCCTGTACCGCGAGCGGGTCGCGATCAAGGCCAAGCGGCTGACGGGCCCCTTCGTCTTCGATGGTGCGCGCGCGGCGCTGAACCCGGCGATGGTCGATTGGCTGGCGTGGTACCGCCAGCGGGAAGAAAAGCAGCAGGCGGCCGACCGGCCGCGTCGGGCCCCGACGCGCGCGCGCCGATGAGGCGCCCGCCCGCCGCGACGAGGTGCGGCGCCTCGTCTCGACGCCGCTAGACGGTCGCGGCGAGCCCGGCGCCGCGCCCCGCGGGGCCCGGGCCCTTACCCTGCCGATGCCTGGGTGCCGGCTGGCGCGGCGTCGGGTGCGGCGAGCAGGCGGGCCAGTTCCCCACTGCCGACGAGGCGGTCCACGTCCTCCGCGCCGCCGACGAGTTGGCCACGCACGAAGACCATCGGGAAGGTCGGCCAGCCGGTCCACATCTTCAGCGCATTGCGGCGACGCCACTGGCCGAGGTAGCTGCCGTAGTCGATGTCGTGGTGCGCCACCCCGGCGGCCTCCAAGGCCCTGCGCACCTTCCTGACGAAGGGGTTCTGCGCCATGCCGACCACCACGACGGCGTGCTCGGCGATGGCGCGTCGCACGTCCTCCACCGTCTGCGCATGCAGTCCGGCCACCCGTGACCGGATCGCCGGGTGCAGATGCTGTTCGTCGAGGACAAGGCGGGGCATGGGCTGACTCCTTGGGGTCGAGAGCGTAGCAGGCCCGGCCCGGCCCGGACGGCCCATGATCGTCCAGCGGCGGCGGCCTTTGGCCTCGCGTCATCCGAAATTCAATAGGAATGACCAATGGGTCTCATTGCTACGCTTCATTCACATCGCGACGCACAGAAGACACAATCACGTCTCCGGGATTCATAGTTTCACTCTACTTCAAACCCAAGGAGCATTCCATGTCCATCATCAACACCCAAGTCCAGCCCTTCAAGGTCCAGGCCTTCAAGAACGGCAAGTTCATCGAAGTGACCGAGAAGGACCTGCAAGGTCGCTGGTCGGCCTTCGTCTTCATGCCCGCGGCCTTCACCTTCAACTGCCCGACCGAGGTCGAGGAC
>CAZQPN010000116.1:0-7718 GCA_964595215.1 uncultured Rubrivivax sp.
CGAGGCCTCGATGCCCTTCCAGCCGGCGATCGACGAGCCGTCGAAGGCGTGGCCGGCACTGAACTTGTCCTCGTCGAAGTGCGACACCGGCACCGACACGTGTTGTTCCTTGCCGCGGGTGTCGGTGAAGCGGAAGTCGACGAACTTGACTTCGTTTTCCTTCACCATCTTCATCACGTCGGCAACTGTCTTGGCCATCGGGCTCTCCTAGCGGGCACGTTGATAAATTGAATTCGAGTGGGGGATGGGGGCCGTTGCAGCCGGGAATCCGCTGCGCACGCCGCCCGTGGTCGTCAATCTAGCAGAAAGCGTGCCCAGGAACGGCGCAGGCGGGTCGACGGTTTGCACCAAATCAGTTCGCTCACTCGCCTCGATATGGTGCAACCGGCATCGCCTCAACGCACCAACTCGGGGCCTAGCGCAGCGCCGCGTTGCCGCAGGCCTGCCAGCAGGGCGTCGAACGCCGCGCCAACCAACGCCGCCGGTCCCTTGACACCGAGTTCGATGTGGCGCCCCCACTGCGGGTGGTCGACGCTCGGCAGGCTGAACACGCGCACGCCGGCGAAGCGCGACTCCAGGTCCTCCATCAGCGGGGTGAGTGCCGCTTCCATTGCGCCGAAGACGATGACGGAGCGCTCGACCGGGCGCTCGCCTACGGCGAGGTGCGCGTAGGCCGTGTCCAGCACCCAGGCGATCATCGGCCACGCCATGACGGGGAAGCCGGGCACGAAGTGCACGTGACCGACGCTGAAGCCCGGGATCTTGTTGTACGGGTTGGGGATCAGCGTCGCCCCCTGCGGGAACACGCCCATGTTGAGCCGATGCAGGTTGTCGGGCCGGTCGGGCTCGTAGTCCTGTCCCTGCTCGGCAGCGACCTCGCGCATGCGCTCGAGGATCAGTTCGCGCGCCTGCGGGTGCAGTTCCAGCGGACGTCCGAGCGCCGCGGCCGCGGCCTGGCGGGTGTGGTCGTCGGGCGTGGCACCGATGCCACCGCAGGAGAACACCAGGTCGCCGCTGGCGAAGGCGTCCGTCAGCGCGGCCGTCAGCCGCGCGCGGTCGTCGCCCAGGTAGCGCGCCCAGGCAAGCTGCAGGCCAAGCTCGCCGAGCATCTCGATGCACTTGGCCAGGTGCTTGTCCTGCCGCTTCCCGGACAGGATCTCGTCGCCGATGATGATGAGGCCGATGTTCACGGGGTGGGCGGCCCAGGCGGACGGTCGTCAGGGGTCGGCCGCCGGTCGTCGACATCGACGATGTCGTCGGCCGGCGGATGATGGGCGATCGCCGCCGGCACGAGGTCGACCACCGGCGCCCGCGACGGATCGGCGTCGCGCATCGCCTGCAGCGCCGCCAGCGCGTAGTGGGCGAACCAGGCGGCGGCGAAGGCGAACACCAGCGTGTACAACCACACCGACACCACCAGCAGCAGCGGCGCGAGCACCAGCGTGACGGCACCGAAGGCCCAGATCAGCGTCGGCACCACGCCCATGTAGCCGGCGATCACGCCCATCGCCAGCAGCGGCGTGCGATGCTCGTCGAGGACGCGGCGCCGCTCGTCGGCATCGGCGTGCGCGGCCAGCACCTCGTACGCGAAGACCCGGTAGGTCAGCCAGCCCCAGATCAGCGGCGGCAGCACCAGCGCCACCGGCGGCACCAGCCACAGCGGCAGGCTGACCAGCAGCACGGCCAGCGCCAGCACGCCCGACAGCAGGGACCAGGCCCACACCTGCCACCAGGCCGCACCCTTGCGCCGTTCCAGGTGCGGGAAGCGGCGCGACGCGACCAGGGCGACGATCGCCGGCGTCATCAGCAGCGCCACCAGCAGCAGCGCCAGCACGACCAGCAGCGGCAACGCCAGCGCCAGCACGATCAGCGGCGCCAGCCATCGGCGCAGGCCGCCGGCACCGATGGCGTCGAGCCAGCCAAGCAGCGTGCTCGACCAGGCCCAGCCGTCGAGCGTCGCGCGCACCGCCTGCACCGCGGCCTCGCCCTGCCACCAGGCCAGCCCGGCGACGAGCCCGCCGGCCAGCAGCACCGGCGCCACCGACCACAGGACGACGCGCGGGTGCAGGCAGTAGGCGGCGGCGCGCCAGAAGGCATCGGCCAAGCCCTTCATCGCGCGCCCCGCACGCTACTCACGGTCACCCCCGATCACGCCGCCGAGGATGCCGCCCGACGCGAAGCCGCCGAGCACCGAACCCTCGCCGACGCGCCGGCCGCCAGCCTGCGGCGCAGCGGCGAAGATGCGCGACGCCAGGCGCGAGAACGGCAGGCTCTGCAGCCACACCGACCCGGGGCCGGTCAGGCGCGCGAGGAAGAGCCCTTCGCCGCCGAACAGCGCGGTCTTGATCTTGCCGACGAACTGGATGTCGAAGTCGACCGACGGCATGTAGGCGACGAGGCAGCCGGTGTCGGCCATCAGCGTCTGCCCGGGCAGCAGTTCGCGCCGCAGCAGCGTGCCGCCCGCGTGCACGAAGGCCAGCCCGTCGCCCTCGAGCTTTTGCATGATGAAGCCCTCGCCGCCGAAGAAGCCGGTGCCCAGCTTGCGCTGGAAGTGGATGCCGAGCGCGACCCCGCGCGCGGCGCACAGGAAGGCATCCTTCTGACAGATCAGCGTGCCGCCGAGCTGGCGCAGATCCATCGGCACGATCTTGCCCGGGTAGGGGGCGGCGAAGGCGACACGCTGCTTCTGGGCGGCACCGTTCGTGTAAACGGTGGTGAACAGCGATTCGCCTGTCACCAGCCGCTTGCCGGCGCCGAGCAGCTTGCCGAACAACCCGCCCTGGGCCGCCGACCCGTCGCCGAAGACGGTGTCCATCGTGACGCCGGGCTCCAGGAACATCATGCTGCCGGCCTCGCCGATTGCAGCCTCGCCCGGATCGAGCTCGATCTCGACGAACTGCATCTCCTCGCCACGGATCTCGTAGTCGACCACGTCCATGCCCATCGACGCCTGCTCCCCCGGTTGACCGCCACCTGCGGATCACCGCGATGGTACCGAAGGCGGCGGTAGCAACTGGTTGCACGACCGGCGCCGGCGCTGCGGAGAATGGTCCATGGACGCAACTACCGGCACCCTGCTGACCGCCTCGGCAAGCCTCGGCGCCGCCACCTGGGCCGTGGTGCGCGCCGGCCGCCGACAGCGGCGCTTCCGCGGCTGGCCCTTCTGGGCCGGCGCGCTGGCCGCCGGCGCCGCCGGCCTGGTGCTCAGCATGCTGGTCGAGCGACCGGGCTGGGGTTGGCTGACGCTGCCGACGCAGGTCCTCACGCTCGCATGGCCGATGCTGCTGCTCACCGGGACGCGGCAGTTTCACGGCCGCCTGGGCTTGCCGGGAACCACGCGCAGCGACGCCATCGTGCTGGCCGGTGCCGCAGCCAGCGCCCTGCTGGCCGCAGCCCTGCCCGGCATCGAGCCGGCGGCGCAACTGCTGCCGATCGTGGCGGCGCTGCTGCTGCACCTTTACGTCGCGGCCGTGCTGGCCAGCGGCCGGACCGGCGAGGACGCGGCCGCGCTGCGCCTGCTGGCGGCCGCCACCGCGATGGCGGTGCTGGTGCCCGCCGCCGCCTGGGCGGCGTCGGGCGCGATCGTCGGCGACGCGCCCAGCCTCGGGCTGCGCGCGACGAGCGCCGGCATCGCGCTGGCCGTCGTCGCCTTCTCGACGCTGTCGCTGATGAGCGAGCGCACCGAACGCGAACTGCGCGAGTCGCGCCGGCGGCTTCAGGTGCTGGCCTACACCGACGCGCTGACCGGCATCCCGAACCGGCGCCACTTCGAGGACCTGGCCGGCCGCATCCTGCACGCCGGGCATGCATCGGTGCTGCTGCTGTTCGACATCGACCACTTCAAGCTCATCAACGACCGCCTCGGCCACTCGGCCGGCGACCGCGCGCTGCAGCTCGTCGGCACCGGGCTGCGCGACGTCCTGCGCGCGCACGACGTCGCCGGACGGCTGGGCGGCGACGAATTCGCGCTCCTGCTGTGCGACACCTCGCTGGGGCAGGCGGTGCGCGTGGCCGACCGCATCGTGCAGCGGCTGCACGCGGCCGCGCCGGCGCAGCGCCTTCCGCGCATCGGGCTGAGTTTCGGCCTCGTGCAGACGCGTGCCGACGAGACACTGGACGAGTCGCTGCGCCGCGCCGACCAGGCCCTGTACGAAGCCAAGCGCCAGGGCCGCTCCTGCGCCGTCGCGGCGCACGGCGAGGAGACACGCCCGGTGTTTTCCGAAAGCCAGCGGCTGGGTCTGACGGCGATGTGAGTCGGCAGCGGCCGCGACGGCAGGGCCCGGCGGCGGCGCCTCAGCGGTGTGCTCGTTGCCCGCGCGGGTGCGGCTCGCTCGGCCGGGAAGCCGCGCAGGCCGGTCCACCATGACCGGTAACATATCCGAGTCGACTACTAGTCCATGGAGCACGAATGTCCAACGAGGGTTACCACGAGCCGGTGTCCGAGCTGAGCGACGACACCCGCGACATGCACCGCGCGATCATCTCGCTGATGGAAGAGCTGGAGGCGGTCGATTGGTACAACCAGCGCGTCGACGCCTGCAAGGACGCGACCCTGAAGAAGGTGCTGGCGCACAACCGCGACGAGGAGAAGGAGCACGCGGCAATGGTGCTGGAGTGGATCCGCCGTCGCGACCCGGTGTTCGACAAGGAACTGCGCGAATACCTGTTCACCGACAAGTCGCTCGATCACGACTGACGGCGGCGCGGCAGCGGTAGCGCGGGCGCCAACCCGGGATTCAGGCTGCACGCGGAATGAGGGCAGGCTCGGGGTCACTTTGACCTGACACGCACGAAAGCCACCGTTGGCCCGGACATGCGATGCAGGAACAGATTGCCGACGGTCCCGGGTACCGGCGGCGGGCGCGGCTCATGTGGACGCTGGCACTGACGCTGCATGTGGCGCGCAAGGCACTGTTCGACGATGTTGCCGGCATCGCCTACCGGCTGGTGAGCAATGTCACGCCCGACTTGCTTCGCTGGTTGATACGCGCGGTGGCCAACGATGGACCGAGTACGGGCCGCCCGGCTGCTCAGCGACGCCTGTTTGCAGGACTGACCCTAGATCCGGCAATCGCGACCTCATGATTGGTCGCTGAGCCAGCAGTGGCGAAGGTTTGCAGAGAATTGGCTCACTCATCCGATGGGTGATGCAAGACGCAAGGCGCTGGCGGCACGCCGAGGGGGTGGCGAGGAGTCTGCCGAGCCGCAGTCGTGGACACGCTGGGCGGGCGCGCGCACGTGCGCTGCACCGCCCGCAGGGGGCGATCAACCTGTAACCGATGCTGGCCACCGGCTGGCAACCGCACTCGGTGCGCGGCGCGATCTCGGGGCTGCTGCGCAAGAGGCTGGGCCTGAACGTGGTGCTGGCGCGCAACGCCACGGGCGAGCGGGTGTACCGCATCGGCTGACGGACGCGCCGCAAAGGGTGGGAGTTCGGTTCACACCCTTGGGGTACGCGCGAACGGCGTACCCTGGCCGTCCTTCCCGATCGCTGGCCGAATCCTCGGATTCCCGCCGCGAATTGCCCGCCACGCCGCGCCAGCATCGGGTTGCGGCCCATGGCCGTCTCTGCCGCGCCGACGTGCAAACCGCAAACCCTGCAAACCTCGGTTTGCACCCTGACGGTGGCGAAGCGCCGCGCTCGCGCCCCCCGTATGGCGCTTTCGCCAGGAAGGACCCCTTTCGCCTTGGGCGAGGCTCAGATGTCTTCCGGGTCCTGCATCCACGCCGGGATGTCGCGCTGGCCCTGCAGCACACGCCAGACATCGACGTGGTCCGAGCGCTCGACGTAGAAGACGAGGTAGGGGTAGCGCGTCAACGGCCAGGAACGCAGGCCCGGCAAATTCAGTTCATGCGCGTAGCGAGGTGATCCAGTCGCAGGATGGCGGCCGATGTGCGCGTAGGCGTGCTCCAAGGCGTCGATGAAACCCAGCGCGGCAGCCTCGGCGTCTTCGGCCATGTAGTACCTGAGTGCATCCTCGACATCCTGCTGGGCCTGCTCTCGCGGGACGACGGGCTTGGCCCTCACGACCTGCTGCGTGTCTTGCTCGCCACCTGGGTCGCGCCGCGTACCCGCTCGCGCAAGCTTTCGAAGTAGGTCTCGTTCACCGGCGCCGTGGGAGCCGACGACGCGCCCGCCAGCAGCAGGTTGCGCAGCTGCAGCCGATCCTGATCGCGGCGGATCAGTTCGCGCACGTATTCGCTGCTGGTGCCGTAGCCACGCTGGCTGACCTGCTCGTCGACGAAGGCCTTGAGGCTGTCAGGCAAGGAGATGTTCATCGTGCTCATGCCGGCAGGTTAGATGTCTTGGCAAAATTTGGCAAGACGGTCCCGTCAAGGTCAGCCATCAGACGCGAGGGAGGTGAGCATTCCCGATGCTCACCCTCTCTTTAGAGAGAGACCACCGGTGTCGGCGCCGATCCAAATCTGAGCCACCGTGCCGACCGAATATTGAGCCAGGGGTGGAAGCCGACTTTCAGAGGGTCGGCTGTGGATAAGTTTAGTTCCTGACCTGTTTCGTTGACCTCCTTGGTGCCCTGTTGATCGCGCGGGGGAAGACGCGCAGGGCGTAGCCCGTAGCGGCTTCCCCCGCGCGGCGCCCGATCAGAACGGGTCGGCCTCTGCCTCTGTCTTGGCAGCTTTGCGCGTCTGCTCACGCGCCTTGATGCGCTTCTTGGCCTCGGCCGTGCTGCGGCTGAAGCGGATCGACTCGTTGCCGGTTTCCACGATGTGGCAGTGGTGCGTCAGGCGGTCCAGCAGCGCGGTGGTCATCTTCGCGTCGCCGAAGACGCTGGACCATTCGGCGAAGTCCAGGTTGGTCGTGATCATCACGCTGGTGTGCTCGTACAGCCGGCTGAGCAGGTGGAACAGCAACGCCCCGCCGGCCTGGCTGAAGGGCAGGTAGCCCAGTTCATCGAGGACCACGAGGTCCAGTCGCAGCAGGCTGGCTGCGATGCGCCCAGCCTTGCCTTGGGCCTTCTCCTGCTCCAGCGCATTGACCAGATCGACCGTCGAGTAGAACCGCCCCCGCTTGCCATGCCGGGTGATGCCGGCCACGCCGATGGCCGTGGCCAGGTGCGTCTTGCCCGTGCCCGGCCCACCCACCAGCACCACGTTGTGGGCGTCATCGGTGAAGGCGGTGGTGGCCAGCGTGGTGACGAGCTTGCGATCCACCGGCGAGACCTCGAAGTCGAAGCCTGCCATGTCCCGATGCACCGGGAACCTCGCAGCCTTCATCTGGTGGCTGACCGAGCGCATGACGCGGTCGGTGCCCTCGGCCTGCAGCAGGTGCTCGATCAACCACCGCGAGGACTCGATGCCAGCGTTGCCACCTTGCTCGACCAGATCGGCCCACGCGCCGGCCATGCCGTGCAGGCGCAGCGCCTTGAGTTCGACCAGCACGTCAGGCTTCATGGCTGGCTCCTTCGGTGCTGGCATCGACGGTGTCGTCGGCGCCGGTGTCGGCACGCAGCCTGTCGTAGCGCGCCGTGTCCGCCAGCGGCGGCGTGTTGGCCTTCAGGTGCGTGGCCGCCGTCGGCGGCGCCGGCTGCGCGTTCAGCCTGCCCAGTACGTTGACCACATGCTCGACGCTCACCTTGCCCGGCGGCCCGGTCTCCAGCGCCAACTCCACCGCCACCAGCACCGCGTCCAGCCCGGCGGTGAGCACGATGGCCAGCACCTGCGCCATCACGCGGTCACCGCCCGGGTTGCGCAGCAAC
>CAZQPN010000117.1:0-7562 GCA_964595215.1 uncultured Rubrivivax sp.
CCGGCGCTCGCCGCGCTGCAGCATCCGCCGCGCCTGGTCGGCCGCGACGCCGTGCGCGCGGAGCTGCTGCGCGGCGTCCAGGAGGGGCGGCTGGCGGTGCTGGCCGGCGAGGCCGGCATCGGCAAGTCGCGCCTGCTCGCCGACCTGGTGGCGCGCTGCCGCGAGCAGGGCCTGACCGTGCTGGCGGTCGGCGCCCGCCCTGGCGACGCACTGCTGCCGCACGCGCTGGCCGCACGCTGGCTGCAGGCGCTGCTGGACCTGCCTGACCGGCCGGATCTGCAACCGCAGGCCGACGAGCGCACCGAGCTGGCACGGTTGCTGCCGGCACTGGGCGCGGCGTCGCCGGCGCGCGACGACCGCGGCGAGGCGTTGCGCCAGGCGCTGGCCGCGGTGCTGCGGCGGGCGCGCGCGGGTGGGCTGGCCGCCATCGTCGTCGACGACCTGCAATTCGCCGACCGCGCCAGCCTGACGCTGCTGCAGCCGCTGGTGGCGGCCGGCGACGGCGGCTGGGTGCTGGCCTTGCGACCGCACGAGCTCGAGCCGGCGACGCGCGAGTGGATCGAGGCGCTGCAGCGGACGACCGTCGGGCTGCCGCTGGTGCTGCCGCCGCTGGGCACGGACGACGTGGCGGCGCTGGTCGAGTCGCTCGCGCTGCCCGGACTGGCCGATCGCGCGCAGGCCGACAGCCTGGTCCGGCACACCGGGGGCAACCCGCTGTTCGTCCTCGAGACCTTGCGCGCCGCGCTGAGCGTGCAGGCCGGCGACGCGCCCAGCCGCTGGCCGGCCGTCCCGAGCGTGCAGCACCTGATCCGCCAGCGGCTGGAGCGCCTGAGCCCGATGGCGCTGAGGCTGGCGCGCTGCGCGGCGATCGCCGGCCCCGACCTGTCGGCCGATCTCGCCGCGGCGGTGCTGGGCGTGCGGCCGCTGGACCTGGCCGACGTCTGGGCCGAGCTCGAGATCGGGGACGTGCTGCGCGGCGGTGGCTTCGCGCACGACCTGATCGGCGAGGCCGCGCGCGCCGCCGTCCCGGAGCCGGTGGCGCGCTCGCTGCATGCCGAGATCGCGCGCTGGATGGAGGCACACGCCGGCGCGCCGGCACGCATCGCCCGCCACTGGCTCACCGCCGGCGAGGCCGCGCGCGCCGTGCCGCACCTGCTGCAGGCGGCGCGGCAGGCCGAGGCGGCCTGGCAGAACGAGGTTGCCGCCGTGCTGTGGGAGGAGGCGGCAGCGCGGATGCGCGAGACGGGCGACCGCCGCGGCGCCTTCGACGCCTTGATCCGGGCGTCGCACGCCTTGTCGGAGGTCGTCGTCGACGCCCGGCTCGAGCGCTTTGCCGACGCGCTGGCCGAGCTGGCCGACGACGATGGGCAGCAGGCCGCCGCGGCACTCGTGCGGCTCGTGATGCTGGTCGAGGCGCGCCGGATCGACGCCGCACTGCAGCTGGCCGTGGACGCGCTGGCGCGGGCACGCCGGGCCGGCCGCGCCGACGTCGAGGTGGAGCTGCTGTGGGACCTGACCGCGATCCACTTCGATCGCGCCAGCCTGCCGGAGGCCGCCGACTGTGCCGAGGCCGCACTGCGGCGGCTCGGGCAGGTCGATCGCGCCACCGCCTTCATGGACCTGGAGCTCACGCGCGTGAAGCTGCAACACGCGCTGGGCACGATCCTGAGCATGCTCGGCCGCTTCGCGGAGGGCAACGCGCACATCGAGCAGGCGTACGCGGCCGCACGCCGCGACGGAAAGGCGCAGGCGGCGGCCTTCGAGGCCGCCAGCCTGGCCGACAACGCACTCGCGCTGGGCGACGTGGCGGCCGCCCAGCGGTACAGCGCCGAGGCCCGGGCCGCGGCGCGCGCGCCCGCTGCCGGCGCGGCGACGCTGGCGCGCGTGCTCAAGACCCACGGCGAGGTGCTGGCGCTGGCGGGCGACCTCGGCGGCGCGCTGCGCGCGCTGGACGAGGCCGCCGAGGCCAGCGCCAACGGCACCCAGCGCTACGCGATCCTGGTGCGGCGCGCGCGCTGCTGGCTGCACCACGAGCTCGGCCGACGCGACCTCGCGCTCAAGGGCCTGCGCGAGCTGCGCACCGCCGCCGAGCTGCCCCCCGCCGACCGGCTGATGCTCGACGCCCTCCTGCTGCACCTGGGCGAGCCGGGCGACGCGGCGCAGATGCTCGATCGCCTCAGCGCGCTGGACCAGCTGGGGCTGCGCGCCCGCGCGCTGTGCCTGGTCGAGCTGGCCAGCGACCCCGAACGGGTGCTGCCGCTGCTGACGCTCACGGCCAGCACGGCACGCGAGCGCGGCGCGCACGGGCTGTGGATCGATCTGCAGGCGCACCGCATGGCGGCGCTGCGCGCCCTCGGGCGCGACGCCGAGGCGCGCGAGGTGGCGCAAGCACTCTGGTCGCGGCTGGCATCCGGGCTGTGCGGCTGCGAGCCCTTCCCGCACGCCGCGCGCGAGCTCGTCCTCGTCTGGCGCGGCGTCGACGACGAACTCGCCCAGGAGATGGCGTTGCGCGCGTCGGCCTGGATGCAGCGCGCCGCGTCCGGGCTGCCGGTGGCCTGGCGCGAGAACTACCTGGCGCGCGCGCCGTCGCTGCCGTCGGGCTGGCGCCCCGGGCGGCGGCTGGGCGCACCCGAGGGCTGGCAGGGCGCTGGCGGCCGCTAGCGCCCTGCCAGCATCGCGGCCGCGTTGTCGTGCCGCAGGCGACGGGCCAGCGGCAGCGGCAGCGTGTCGACCCAGGTCCTGATCGACGCGACGACCTCACCGTAGCGCCGCCAGCGGTTGGTGCTGAAGGCATCGACGGCGACCACGAAGCGCTCGGGGTGGCGCTCGAACAGCGCTCGCCACTCGCCCTGCAGCACGCCGCCGGGGGCGATGCGCTCGTCACGCACCGAGGTGTCCACCCACAACGCGCGCTCGCGGTGACGGATCAGGGTCTCGTCCACGAGCCCGGGCACCGGCACGGTCCCCAGGTGCGCCCACAGCACGCGCGCCGTCGGCGCGACGGCAAAGATGCGGTCGATCACCTCGACGTCGCCATGGATCATCAGGACCAGATTCCGCTCGACCGCGAGGCGGACCAGGGCCTCGAGCACGAGGCTGCCGGCGTCGCGGGCGAAGAGGTGCAGTTCGCCGATGCCCACCCAGTGTCCGTCGGCGAGCCGCTCGCGCACCCGCTGCGGCAGCTGCGCGTCGTGCATCCAGGTGGCCTTGTCGCGTTCCGCCGCGTAGACGCCGAGGAAGGGCAGGACGCGCTCCGGCGCCGCGCGGTGGAGCCACTGCGCGGCCTCGGGCGGGGTGCCCGAGATCACGACGCGGCTCACGCCCGCCGCATCGAGCCGGGCCACGATGTCGGCCGCGGAGAAGACCTCGGCATCGGCGGCCGTGTAGTGCGAGTGCGCATCGATCATGGCCGGCCGCGGCTCTGCGGCCAGCGCGAGTGGCCAAAGCGCGCCGAGCAGCAGCGCCCCGAGCCGGGCCACGGCTGCCCCCCTGCCCACCGGGCGAGCCATCGGCGCTCCGTGCGCTCGGTGCCCGCGTTGCTGACAGTGAACGACATCGATGGCCATGGCCCCGATGATCCCCGAACCCCGACCGGGCGTCATGGGACAGGCCTGAGGCCGGCCCGATACTCGGGTACCCCGCCAGACCCCACTGCGCCATGCCCTTGCGCCATCTCACCGTCCCCGTGACTCCGTTCCAGCAAAACGCCAGCCTGGTCTGGTGCCACGCCACGCGCGAGGGTGCGCTGATCGACCCCGGCGGTGATCTGCCGCGCCTGCTCGCCGCGGCGCAGGCGCAGGGCGTGGCCCTGCGCCAGATCCTGCTGACCCACGCCCACATCGACCACGCCGGCGGCGCCGGGCAGCTGGCGCGCGAGCAGGGCCTGCCCATCGTCGGCCCGCACCGCGGCGACGCCTTCTGGATCGACGCGCTGGCCCAGCAGTCGGCGATGTTCGGCTTTCCGCCGGCGGAGCCCTTCACGCCCACGCGCTGGCTCGACGACGGCGACACGGTGAAGGTGGGCGAGGCCACGCTGCACGTCCGCCACTGCCCCGGCCACACGCCGGGGCACGTCGTGTTCCACGACCCGGAGGGCGGGCGCGCCTTCGTTGGCGACGTGCTGTTCGCCGGCAGCATCGGCCGCACCGACTTTCCCGGCGGCGATCACGCCCAACTGATCGCCAGCATCCGGGAGCGGCTGTGGCCGATGGGCGACGACACCGTCTTCGTGCCCGGGCACGGGCCGGAAGGCACGTTCGGGCACGAGCGGCGCACCAACCCCTTCGTGCGCGGGACCTGAGGCGCGCGCGCGGCTGCCTTCGCAAGCGGGTCTCAGGCCGGCGAGCGGGCCAGCATCCGGGCCTGCAGCCCCCACTGCTCGACCGCCGCCACCAGGAGCGCTTCCTCGCCGTCGGTGATGCGCTCGTCGGCCTCGGCGGCGGCCAGGCACAGCTCCAGCACGGTGGCGCGCAGCCTCGGGTCGCCGATGTCCGCCAGCAGCTGGCTCATCAAGGCGGGATCGACCGGCGCGTGGCCGGCCCAGGCCAGGTCGGCGCAGGCCAGCAGATCCTCGCACAGGTCGTGCAGCACGGCATGCCAACCGGCGTCGGTCAGCCCCAGCTGCGCCGGCGCGGCCAGGGCCTCCAGGCGATCGAGCTCGGTGTGCGAGGGGTGGCCGTCGCACAGCAGCGCCAGGGCGACGATGCGGCCGGCGGCCTCGGGGCTGTCGGAGGGATAGTTGCGCAGCATGGGGGGCTTTCGTGTCGGTGGGCGGATGGGCAAGCGCTCAACGGGCGCCGAGGACGAGCTCGTGGGCCGGTGGCAGCGCGGCGGCGCGCAGCATCCGCGCGCGGCGCCAGGCCCTCAGCAGCGTGCGCGCGGCGCGCATCAGGGCGCGGTCCAGCGCCTCGCGCCAATGGCGCGCCATGGCGGTGACGACGACGCGGCCGGCGCCGTCGGTACGCAGCTCGATCTGGCAGCGCTTGTCGACGCCGCCGCGCGGGCCATTGACGTCGACCATGCGCACCCGCACCTGCGGCACCAGCCAGCGCAGGCGCCGCATCGCGAAGCGCGTGCGGCGCACCGCCAGGCCACGCAGCGGGACGGCTGCCGGGTCGGGGGACTCGAAGATCACGTGCATGGCAAAGCTCCGGGTTGAGGAGGAACCGACGCTACGCGGCGCGGTCTGTCCGACCAAGCAGGCTCGTCCGCCGCATCACTTCGGGAAAACCGCATGGTCGCCCCCGCCTTCAGCTACCGTCACCTCTACTACTTCTGGGTCGTCGCCCACGAGGGCGGCGTGGCCCGCGGCGCGGCGCGGCTCGGCGTGGCGACGCAGACGGTCAGCGCGCAGCTGCGCGCCCTGGAGGCCGCGCTCGGGCGCGCGCTGCTGCGCCCGGCGGGCCGCACGCTGGCGCTGACCGACGCCGGGCTGGCGGCGCTGCGCCAGGCCGACCAGATCTTCGCGCTCGGCGAGGCGCTGCCCGCCATGGTGCGCAGCGCCGGCGAGGCGCCGGCGCTGCGGCTGGCGGTAGGGGTGTCCGACGGGCTGGCGAAGGTCGCCGTGCACCGCCTGCTGCACCCGGTGACGGGCTCGGCGGGGCTGCACCTGCGTTGCGAGGAAGGCGACCTCGAGCGACTGCTCGCCGAACTGGCCCTGCACCGGCTGGACCTGGTGCTGGCCGACCGCCCGGCGCCGCCCAACCCCAACCTGCGCCTGTACAGCCACCCGCTGGGACGCGGCGCGGTGGCCTGGTACGGCGCGCCGGCGCTGGCCGCCGCCGCGCAGGCAGGGTTCCCGCGCGCGCTGGCGACGCTGCCGGTGCTGCTGCCGACGCCGCAGTCGGCGCTGCGGCCGGCGCTGGACCGCTGGTTCGAGCGCCACGACCTGCGCCCGCGCGTGGCCGGCGAATTCGCCGACAGTGCGCTGCTGAAGACCTTCGCCGCCGAAGGCCTCGGGCTGTTCGCGGGATCGGTGTCGACCGAGGCCGTGCTGGCGGCGCGCTACGGGGTGCAGCGCGTCGGGCCGTGCGACGGCGTGCAGGAACAGATCTTCGCCATCGGCACCGAGCGCCGCGTGCAGCACCCGCTGGTGCAGCGGCTGCTCGAGGCCGGCGGCTGACACCGGTCGGGGCAGCCGCGGCGCGCCCGGTCGGCGGCCACCGGGCCGGACGGCCGGCGCGTCGGCGTGGCTACTGGTTCGTCGCCGCCACCACTTCGGCCAGGTCGGTGTCGCCGGCCAGCACCTTTTCGATGCCGTCCTGGCGCAGTGTCACCAGGCCGGTGGCCAGGCCGGCGGCCTGCAGCTCGGCCGCACTGGCACGGTGACGCACACGCTCGCGCAGCGTGTCGTCGGCCACCAGCAGCTCGTGCAGGCCGAGCCGGCCGTGGTAGCCGCTGCCCTCGCAGGCCGGACAGCCGACGCGCTTGTTGACGTGCAGCCGGCCCTGGGCGTCGCCGTGCCGCTGGCGCCAGCCGTCGAGCAGCGCGCCGGCGCCGTCGTCGGGGCGGCCGCTGCTGGCCAGGTACAGGTGGGCCAGCGACGCCAGCGCACGGCCATCCAGCGGCTCGGGCCGGCGGCAGGCGGTGCACAGCCGGCGCACCAGGCGCTGCGCCAGGATGGCAAGCAGCGAGTCGCTGAAGGTGAAGGGGTCCAGGCCGATCTCGAGCAGCCGCGTGATGCTCTCCGGCGCCGAGTTGGTGTGCAGCGTACTCATCACCAGGTGGCCGGTGAGCGACGCCTCGACGGCGATGCGCGCGGTCTCCTCGTCACGCATCTCGCCGATCATGATGACGTCCGGGTCGGCGCGCAGGAAGGTGCGCATCGCGGCGGCGAAGGTCCAGCCGATGCGCGGGTTGACCTGCACCTGGCGCAGCCCGTCCTGCGTGATCTCGACCGGGTCCTCGGCGGTCCAGATCTTGCGCCGCGGGGCATTGAGCTCGCGCATCACCGAGTGCAGCGTCGTCGTCTTGCCGCAGCCGGTGGGGCCGCAGATCAGGATCAGCCCGCAGGGCTTGGCCATCACCGTGCGCAGCGCCGCCAGGTTGGGCGCGCTCAGGCCGATGCGCTCCAGCGGCAGCGGCTCCAGCCCGCCGAGCAGGCGCAGTACCACGTCCTCCATGCCGCGCGTGGTCGGCACGGTGACGATGCGCAGCTCCATCCGCGGACCGCCAAAGCGCGCGAAGTCGATCTTGCCGTCCTGCGGCTTGCGGTGCTCGGAGATGTCGAGGTCGGCCATGATCTTCAGCCGGGCGACGAGCGCGAAGCGGTAGGCCGCGGGCAGTTCCAGCCAGGGCACGAGCTCGCCGTCGATGCGCAGGCGCACGCGCACCGGGCGCGGAGCGTCGGCGGTCTCGACGTGGATGTCCGAGGCGCGGTGCTCGACGGCGTCCGCGATCAGCCGGTTGACCAGCCGCACCAGGGTGTTGTCGGATTCGGACACCACCGTCGGGTCCTGCGCCGCGTCGGCCGCGGCGTGGCTGGCCAGGTCGGCCGCCAGCGCGTGCAGGTCGGCCGGCACGGGACCGGCCGCCGCGCCGGGCGCCGCGGCCCAGGCCCCGTC
>CAZQPN010000118.1:0-7538 GCA_964595215.1 uncultured Rubrivivax sp.
CCACGCGCGCCGAGGTCAGCGACGTCGCCAACGCGGTGCTCGACGGCACCGACGCCGTGATGCTCAGCGCCGAGACCGCGGCCGGCAAGTACCCGCTCGAGACCGTCGAGCAGATGGCGGCGATCGCGCTGGAAGCCGAGCGCGCGCAGGACGTGACGCTGAAGGAGGACTTCATGCAGCGGCACTTCGGCCGCATCGACCAGAGCATCGCGATGGGTGCGCTGTTCACGGCCCACCACCTGGGCTGCAAGGCGATCATTGCGCTGACCGAGAGCGGGTCGACCGCTCTGTGGATGAGCCGCCACAACATCAAGGTGCCGATCTTCGGCCTCACGCACAAGCACAACTCCGAACGCCGCATGGCCCTGTACCGCAACGTCACGCCGGTGCTGATGCCGACCCACAACGAGCGCGACACGGCGCTGGCCGAGGCCGAGGAGGTTCTGGTCAAGCGCGGCGTGCTCAAGCCCGGCGACACCTACGCCATCACCTGCGGCGAGCCGATGGGCTACCCGGGCGGCACCAACATGCTCAAGGTCTGCCGCGTCGCCTGACGATCGGCCGGCGCCCCCGCCCCGAGTCCGCCGACATGCCAACCCCCGCCCGCCGCTGCTTCCTGATGTCGGCCCTGCTCGTCCTCAGCGCCGCAGCGCCGGCCGCGCCTGACGGCCGCGGCGGCGGCGCGGTGACCGTCGCCGCGGCGTCCAACCTGAAGTTCGCGCTCGAGGAAGTCGCGGCCGCCTACCAGCGCGACACCGGGCAGCGGCTGCGCCTGGTCTTCGGCTCGTCGGGCAACTTCACGTCGCAGATCATGCAGGGCGCGCCGTTCCACCTCTTCCTGTCGGCCGACGAGGATTTCGTGCTGCGCCTGGCCGCGGCTGGCCGCACCGAGGACCGTGGCCGGCTGTATGCCTACGGGCGGATCGGGATCATGGTGCCCGAGGGCTCGCCGCTGAAGGCCGACGGCAGCCTGCAGGACCTGGCGGCGGCGCTGCGCGACGGCCGCCTGCAGCGCTTTGCGATCGCCAATCCCGAGCACGCGCCCTACGGCATACGCGCGCGCGATGCGTTGCAGCACGCCGGCCTGTGGGAGGCCATCGCGCCGCGGCTGGTGATGGGCGAGAACGTCTCGCAGGCCGCACAGTTCGCGCTGTCAGGGTCGGCCCAGGGCGGCATCGTGGCGCTGTCGCTCGCGCTGGCCCCGGCGCTGGCGCGCCAGGGGCAGTTCGCCCTCATCCCCGAGGCCTGGCACCGGCCATTGCCGCAGCGCATGGTCGTGATCAAGCACGCGCCGCCGGGCGCGCGCGCGTTCTACGACCACCTGGCGACGCCCGCCGCGCAGGCGATCATGATGCGCTACGGCTTCGAGATGCCCCGGCAGTGAGCGCCTGAGCGCCGATCGTCATGGAGTGGCAGGCGCTCGCGCTGTCGTTCGAGCTGGCGGCGGTGACGCTGGCGGTGCTGTTGCCGCCCGGGCTGTGGCTGGGGCGCTGGCTGGCACGCACCACCTTCGCCGGCAAGGCCTGGATCGAGGCGCTCGTCGTGCTTCCGCTGGTGTTGCCGCCGACCGTGCTCGGCTACTACCTGCTCGTCACGCTGGGTGGCGCGTCGCCGCTCGGGCGCTTCGTGCAGGAGCACCTGGGCGTCGGGCTGACCTTCAACTTCACCGGTCTCGTGATCGCATCGGTGGTGTTCAACATTCCCTTTGTCGTGCAGCCGGTGCAGCGCGCCTTCGAGGCCATCCCGCGCGAGCTCGGCGAGGCGGCCACCGTCAGCGGCCTCGGGCCCTGGCAGGCCTTCTGGCGCGTCGACCTGCCGCTGGCCTGGCCCGGCATCCTGTCGGCCATGGTGCTGACCTTCGTGCACACGCTGGGCGAGTTCGGCGTCGTGCTGATGGTCGGCGGCAGCATCCCGGGGGAGACGCGCACGGTGGCGATCGCTATCTACGACCGCGTGCAGGCCTTCGACCTCGCCAGCGCCGATCGCATGGCGCTGCTGCTGCTGCTGCTGTCGCTGGGCGCGGTGGCGGCTTCGTTCTTCGCCTCGGCCCGGCTGGCGGTGCGGCGATGATGGCCGGGCCGCCGATGGCCGCGGCGCCTGCGGATGCGGCCGGCGGGCTCGTCGTCGAGGTCGAGCAGCGGCTGCCGATGCCGCTGTCAGGCGGATTCTCCTGCGCCGCCGGCGAGCTTCTCGCCCTGGTCGGGCCGTCCGGCGCCGGCAAGACCTCGATGATGCGCATCGTCGCCGGGCTGATGCGGCCGCAATCGGGCCGTGTCGTCGTCGGCGGCCGGGTCTGGTGCGACACCGCGACCGGATGCTTCGTGCCGGCGCGCGACCGCCACGTCGGCCTCGTGTTCCAGCACTATGCGCTGATGCCGCACCTGTCGGCGCTGGACAACGTCGCGCTGGCGCTGCTGCACCTGCCGAACCCGCAGCGGCGCGCCCGTGCGCGCGACTGGCTGGCCCACGTGCAGCTGGCGCCGGAGCTGCACGGCCGGCGTCCGGCGTCGCTGTCCGGCGGTCAGCAGCAGCGCGTCGCGGTGGCGCGTGCGCTGGCACGCGAGCCGGCGCTGCTGCTGCTCGACGAGCCCTTCTCGGCGGTCGACCAGATGAGCCGCCAGGGGCTGTACCGCCTGCTGGCCGACCTGCGGCGCGAGCTGGCGGTGCCGATCGTGCTCGTCACGCACGACCTCGGCGAGGCGCGGCTGCTGGCCGACCGCATGGCCGTGATGGACGCCGGCCGGGTGCTGCAGCAGGGGCGGCCGGAGGTCATCCACGGCGCCCCGCGCAACGCCCGCGTGGCCGACCTCGTCGGCCTGCAGAACCGCTTCCGGGGTCGCTGGGAGGGCCCGGCCGCCACCCCAGGACAAGGCTGGCTGCGCTGGGTCCCGGACGGCGCTGCCGCCGGCTTCGAGGGCCCGCGCCTGTCGGTGCGCGACAAGGGCCGCATCGACCCCGGGCAGGACGTGACCTGGGTGCTGCCGGGCGACGCCATCCAGCTGCTCGACGGCCCGGCGCCGGCCGCCGACGCGGCGGCGTTCGCCGCCACCGTGGTCGAGGCGCGCCACCTCGGCGAGATCACGCTGGCGACGCTGGCGCTGGCGGCGCTGCCGGGCACGCGGCTGCGCATCACGCTGGCCGGTGCGCGCCGGCGACAGCTTTCGGCAGGGGATTCCCTTGCCCTGCACCTGGACCTGACACTGGTGCACGTGATGCCGACGCGCGAGCCGGGGAACGAGCCCGAAAGCCGGCCAGCGACCGCCAGCAGACCTGGAGGCGGGTCGGCATCTTGATACCCAATAGGGTATGTGATAGCATACCAATAACCGTATCAGGAACCGCCGATCATGCGCCCCGCTTCTTCTGTCTCCTCCGCCGTCCGGCGTCCCGTCCGCCCCCGGGTCGGCCGTGGTGCGGCTTGGCCGGCCGGCGTCGCTGGCGCGGCCCTGGCGCTGTGCATCGTCGCCGGCGCCGCCAGCGCCGCCGATGTGGCCGGCGTGCAGCCGGTGCCGACGGTGAGCCTGCAGGCGGGCGACGCGTCGGCGTCGCTGCGCATCGACGGCCGGCTCGAGGCCGTGCGCCAGAGCACGCTGGCGGCGCAGGTCGGCGGCAACGTGCTGGCGCTGGCCGTCAGGGCCGGCGACGTCGTCAAGGCCGGCCAGACCATCGCCCGCATCGACGAACGCGAGACCGCGGCCGGGCTGGCCTCGGCCGACGCCGGCGTGGCGCAGGCCGATGCCGCCTTGCGGGCGGCCCGCCTGCACCGTGACCGCACGCGCGAGCTGCAGGCCCAGGGCTTCGTCAGCCAGGCCGCGCTGGATCTGGCCGAGACCCAGCACAGCGCCGCGAGCGCGGCGTTGTCGCAGGCGCGGGCCGGGCGTTCGCAGGCGGCGCTGGCGCGCGGCTTCGCGACCGTCGCCGCGCCGTTCGACGCCGTCGTGCTGGCGACCCATGTCGAGGCCGGGGACTTGGCCGCGCCCGGGCGTCCGCTGGTGACGCTGTACGTGCCGGGGCGGCTGCGGGCCGTCGTCGATCTGCCGGCGTCGGCCTCGGCAGTGGCCCGCGGCGCCAGCCGCGTCGAGGTGCAGCTCCCGGCCGTGCCCCCGGCCGAATCCGGCCGCTGGGTCACGCCGGTGTCGCGCACCGAGCTGCCGTCGACCGATGCCGTGTCGCAGACGGTCGAGTGGCGGCTCGACCTGCCCGACGCCGACAGCGCCGGGTTGCGGCCCGGGCAGGCGGTGGCCGTGCGCTTCGACGGCGCGCCGGCGCCCGGCGCGTCGGCCGGATCGCGGCCCGTGGTGCCGGCCGCGGCCGTGCTGCGGCGCGGCGAGCTGACGGCGGTGTATGCGGTGCAGGGCGATCGCTTCGTGCTGCGTGCGGTGCGCCTGGGCGCGCCGCAGGGCCGTGACGGCGTCGAGGTGCTGGCCGGCCTGCAGCCGGGCGAGCGCGTGGCGCTCGACCCGGTGCGCGCCGGTCTCGCCGGCGCCACGCCGGCCGTGAATTGAGGCGGGCGATGGCGAACGAGTCTCCCTCCCCCGCCTCTCCCGGCGCGGCGCCGATGGGCGTGTCCGGGCGCCTGGCGGCGGCGTTCCAGTCGAACGCGATCACGCCGTTGCTGGCGCTGGTCGCGCTGCTGCTCGGCCTGTTCGCGGTGCTGGTGACGCCGCGCGAGGAAGAGCCGCAGATCAACGTCACGATGGCCAACGTGCTGATCCCCTTCCCGGGGGCTGGCAGCGCGGAGGTGCAGAACCTGGTGGCGCGACCGGCCGAGCAGGTGCTCAGCCAGATCCACGGCATCGAGCACACCTATTCGGTGGCGCGGCCGGGCATGGCGCTGCTGACGGTGCAGTTCCAGGTCGGCGTGCCGCGCACCGAGGCGCTGGTGCGCCTGTACGACGTGCTGAACGCCAACCAGGACTGGCTGCCGCGCGACCTGGGCACGCTGCCGCCCATCGTGCGCCCCAAGGGCATCGACGACGTGCCGGTGCTCGCGGTCACGCTGTGGAGCCGCGACGAGACGAGCGCGCTCGAGCTCGAGCGCGTGGCCGCCAGCATCGAGGCCGACCTGAAGCGCGTGCCGGGCACGCGCGAGGTGCAGACCATCGGCGGCCCGGGCCGGGCGGTCAACGTCGTGCTGGACCCGGCGCGACTGCGCGCCCGCGGCGTCGACCTGGTGCAGCTGCGGCAGGTGCTGCAGGGCGCCAACCTCGGGATGCCCAGCGGCTCGGTGATCGATCCCGCCGCCGACGGGCCGGGCATGCTGACGGTCGAGACCGGCGAGTTCCTGCGCAGCGCGGAGGACGTCGGTGCGCTGGTCGTCGGCGTGCACCAGGGTCGGCCGGTCTACCTGCGCGAGGTCGCGCGGGTCGAGGCCGGCGCGCGCCAGCCGTCGCGCTACGTCTGGCACATGCCCGGTGCGGCCGGCGCGGGCGACGCGGCGTCGGCCGGCACCAGCCACCCGGCGGTGACGCTGACCGTGACCAAGAAGCCGGGCGAAAACGCGGTCGACGTCGCTCGCGCCGCCGCCGCGCGCGTCGAGGAGTTGCGCGGTACCGTGATCCCGGCCGGCATCGAGGCCGACGTCACGCGCGACTACGGCCAGACGGCGGCCGAGAAGGCCAACCAGCTGATCCAGAAGCTGGCCTTCGCGACCGCGTCGGTGATCCTGCTGGTGGGCCTGGCGCTGGGCCGGCGCGAGGCGGTGATCGTCGGCGCGGCGGTGATCCTGACGCTGACGGCGACGCTGTTCGCGTCCTGGGCCTGGGGCTTCACGCTCAACCGCGTCAGCCTGTTCGCGCTCATCTTCTCGATCGGCATCCTGGTCGACGACGCCATCGTCGTGGTCGAGAACATCCACCGGCACCAGCAGCTCGAGCCCGGCAAGTCGCTGCGCGAGATCATCCCGGCAGCGGTCGACGAGGTCGGCGGGCCGACCATCCTGGCCACGCTGACGGTGATCGCGGCGCTGCTGCCGATGGCCTTCGTCAGCGGGCTGATGGGCCCGTACATGGCGCCGATCCCGATCAACGCCAGCATGGGCATGGCGCTGTCGCTGGCGATCGCCTTCACGGTCACGCCCTGGCTGGCGCTCAAGCTGATGAAGGCCCACGATCAGGGCGGCGATGCCGGCGCGGCGGATGACGGCGAGCCCAAGGGCATGTCGGCGCGCCTGTCGCGTATCTTCGCCGCGCTGCTGCGCCCGCTGCTCGACAGCGCCGCCAAGCGCTGGCTGCTGCTGGGCGGCATCGTCGTTGCGCTGATGCTGTCGGTCGGACTGGCCGCGGTTCAGTGGGTGGTGCTGAAGATGCTGCCCTTCGACAACAAGAGCGAGTTCCAGCTCGTCGTCGACATGCCCGCCGGCACGCCACTGGAGAACACCGCGGCGACGCTGCAGGAGCTGGGCGGCTTCCTGGCGCGCCAGCCCGAGGTCGTCGACATCCAGGGCTACGCCGGCACCGCCAGCCCGATCACCTTCAACGGCCTGGTGCGCCAGTACTACCTGCGCGCCGACGCCGAGACGGGTGACCTGCAGGTCAACCTGGTCGAGCGGCACCAGCGCGACGAGCAGAGCCACGCCATCGCGCAGCGCCTGCAGCCTGCGCTGGTGGAGATCGCTGCGCGCCACGGCGCGAGGCTGAAGGTGGTCGAGGTGCCGCCGGGCCCGCCGGTCATGAGCCCGATCGTCGCCGAGGTCTACGGCCCGGACGAGGCCGGCCGCCAGCAGCTCGCCGCGCGCGTCGCCGACGCCTTCCGCGCCACGCCCGACATCGCCGGCGTCGACACCACGCTGCAGGACGACGCGCCGCGCGCCTGGCTGCGCATCAACCGCCAGCGCGCGTCGCAGCTCGGCATTCCGGTGGCCACCGTCGCGCAGACGGTGCATGGCGCGCTGTCCGGCCTGGACGCGACCTGGCTGCACGACGGCCACAGCAAGTACCCGGTGCCGGTGCGGCTGCAGCTGCCGCGCGAGGCCCAGGTGGGCCTGGACGCGCTGCTGGCGCTGCCGATGCGCGCCGGCAACGGGTCGCTGGTGCCGCTGTCGGAGTTGGTGCGCGTCGAGCGCGGCACGATCGACAAGCCGCTGTACACGAAGAACCTGATGGGCGTGAGCTACGTCTTCGGAGACGTCGCCGCCGGCGGGCAGACCGCCGACTCCCCGCTGTACGGCCTGTTCGGCATCCGGCCGCGGCTGGCCGAGGCGGCGCTGCCGGGCACCGGCGAGCTCGGCGAGTACTGGATCCGCCAGCCCTCCGACCCCTACCGCGCCTATGCCATCAAGTGGGATGGCGAGTGGCAGATCACCTACGAGACCTTCCGCGACATGGGCGCGGCCTACGGCGTCGGCCTGATCCTGATCTACCTGCTGGTGGTGGCGCAGTTCCGCAGCTACCTGACGCCGCTGGTCATCATGGCGCCGATCCCGCTGACCATCATCGGCGTGATGCCCGGGCACGCGCTGCTGGGCGCGCCCTTCACCGCGACGTCGATGATCGGGATGATCGCGCTGGCCGGGATCATCGTGCGCAACTCCATCCTGC
>CAZQPN010000119.1:0-7524 GCA_964595215.1 uncultured Rubrivivax sp.
CATGAACGCCGTCGGCCAGGCCGCGCGCACCGCCGCCACCACAATGGCGGCCGCGTCCACCGCCGCCAAGAACAACGCCCTGCTGGCCCTGGCCGCCCAGATCCGCAGCCACGCGGGCGAGCTGAAGGCCCGCAACGAATCGGACATCATCGCCGCCGAGAAGAACGGCCTGGCCGCGCCGATGGTCGACCGCCTGCGCCTGACGGACAAGGTCATCGAGACCATGGCCGAAAGCTGCGAACAGGTCGCCGCCCTGCCCGACCCCATCGGCGAGATCACCAACATGCGCCGCCGCCCCACCGGCATCAGCGTGGGCCAGATGCGCGTGCCCATCGGCGTGTTCGGCATGATTTACGAATCGCGCCCCAACGTGACGATCGAGGCCGCCTCGCTGGCCATCAAGAGCGGCAACGCCTGCGTGCTGCGTGGTGGCTCCGAGGCCATCCACTCCAACCTCGCGCTGTGGAAGCTGGTGCAGGCCGCGCTCACGCAGGCCGGGCTGCCCGCCGAGGCCGTGCAACTGGTGCAGACCACCGACCGCGCCGCCGTGGGGCAGCTCATCACCATGCCGCAGTTTGTGGATGTGATCATCCCGCGCGGCGGCAAGGGCCTGATCGAGCGCATCAGCGCCGAAGCGAAAGTGCCGGTCATCAAGCACCTGGACGGCAACTGCCATGTCTTCGTCGACGCCGAGGTCGACCTCGAGCTCGCGGTGCGCGTGACCGACAACGCCAAGACGCAGAAGTTCAGCCCCTGCAATGCGGCCGAGTCCTTGCTCGTGCACGCGGCGCGGGCGGCGGACTTCCTGCCGCGCATCGGCGCCGTCTTCGCCGCCAAGGGCGTCGAGATGCGTTGCTGCCCGCGCAGCAAGGCGATCCTGTCGGCGGTCGCCGGTGCGCGGCTGGCGGACGCGACCGAAGCCGACTGGGCCGAGGAGTACCTCGCGCCGGTCATCAGCATCAAGGTCGTCGATTCGGTCGACGAGGCCATCGCGCACATCAACCGCCACGGGTCGCACCACACCGACGCGATCCTGACCGATCACCACCCGAACGCGATGCGATTCCTACGGGAAGTCGATTCCGCGAGCGTGATGGTGAATGCGAGCACCCGCTTCGCAGACGGCTTCGAGTACGGCCTGGGGGCCGAGATCGGCATCAGCACCGACAAGTTCCACGCCCGCGGGCCGGTCGGCCTGGAGGGCCTGACCTCGATGAAGTGGATCGTCCTGGGGCAGGGCGAGACGCGGCGCTGACGGTGGCCGCGGCCATGGGCGCAGCAGGCCGAGGCGGCGCCCGCCGCGTGTCGCCGGGGAGGCGCCCTTGACGACCTGGCAGATCATCGGGTTGGCGGTGGCCGCCGTCACGGTGTTCTGGATGCTCGGGGCCTACAACCGGCTGGTGTCGCTGCGCAACGCGGTCGCTGCGGCCTGGCGCGTCGTCGACGACCTGCTGGCGGCGCGTGCCGCGGCGCTGGCGTCGCTGCTGGAGGCGCTGCGCGAGCCGCTCGCCGGCGAAGGGGCCGCGCTCGACGCCCTGGCGGCTGCCCAGGCGCGCGTCGCCGAGGCCGCGCACACGATGCGCGCCCAGGCGGTGGGCGCCGACGCCGCCTCGGCGATGGCGCAGGCCGACGCGGCGTTGGCGCCGGTCTGCACTCGCGTGCTGGCCCTGGCCGAGGCCGAGGCGTCGCTGCGCGCCGACGCGTCGGTGCAGGCATCGATGGCCGCGCTGCGGGAGGTCGCACCCCGGCTGGCCTTTGCGCGTCAGGCCTTCAACGATGCGGTGCGTGCGCACAACGACGCCATCGCACAGTGGCCGACGCGGATGCTCGCCCGCTTGTACGGCTTCGTGCCCGGCGCGTCGCTGTAGTAGTCGCCCGCTCGGCAACAGCGTGCCGACGCGAGGGCGGGGCCCGCCAGCGGTCAGACGCCGTCGATCAGGCGCCGGCTGGCGCGTCCTCGCCGTCCATGTCGAGCGCAATCTGTGTGCACACCGCGCGGCACAACGTGGCTGCACGCTCGTTGCCGATGCGGTAGTAGATCTGGGTCGCGTCGCGTCGGCGGCTCAGCACGCCGGCGCGGTACAGCGTCGACAGGTGCTGGCTCATGTTCGGCTGCGTGGTCTCGATCTCCGACAGCAACTGGGAGACGTTCTTCTCATGCTGGCACAGCGCGCTGATGATCTTCAGCCGGATCGGCGTGGCCAGCAGACGGAAGAGCTCGGCGGCGGACGAGAACACCTGCTCCGACTCGCCCACCCCCGCGCCCTCGTCCAGCACATCGGACGTGGGGGCGGTTTGCGGCGAATTCATGCGCATATCCTTTTATCAATGCGCAATGATCATTGCCGGAGCCCCCCGGAGTCAATCCCGCGTCAGCGCGACGAAGGTTTGGTCAACCCGAAGCGGTAGTGGTCGCGCTGCAGGACGGCAGCGACGGCCGTCACGTCCTCGGGGAACAGGCCGAGGTTGAGCTCGGTGCTGCAGTAATCGACCATGCCGCGCAGCAGACCGGGCGTGTTGATGCGCCCGGTCGGCTTGTAGATGGCCGAGCCGTCGCCGCCGACGCGGCGGATGTGGCAGGCCTCGCACTTGTGCTCGGCGATCAGCTGCTCGCCGAGCTGGATGTCGGCGTCCTTGAAGATCGCCAGCGGGTCGGCCACGCCGGCCGAGGCCCAGAACATCAGGCCGGCCGCCGCCAGGCCGGCGGCGATGCGCGTCCTGGCAGCGGCCGGCGCGGTCATTTGGCGCCGCCCAGGATCCAGGACGCCAGCGCCTTCAGGTCGGCGTCGCTGAGCTTCGGCTGCGCGGGCATCGGCACCGGGCCCCACTTGCCCGATCCGCCGGCCTTGATGCTGGCCGCCAGCTTGGCCTCGGCGTCGGCCTGGCCGGCGTACTTCTTGGCCACGTCGGCGTACGACGGCCCGACGAGCTTCTTGTCGGCCGCATGGCAGGCCATGCACGCGTGCTGCTTGGCCAGCTCCATGCTGGCCCAGGCGGGCGCGGCGGCGGCCGCCAGCACGAGGGCCGAGGCAACGGTGACGGACAGACGGATCATTTTCGGCTTTCCTTTTTGCTAGGGTAGATCACAACGATTCAGCGGGGATCCGGGTTGACCCCGAGCTCAGCCGGCGAGCGCGGCCAGGCCGAGCACGTCGGACTCGAACATCTCGCCCGGGATGACCTCCCGCAGGCGGCCGTCCCGATCGACGGTGACGGTCAGCGGGATGACGCGGCGCGGGCTGAGCGCAGCGGCGAGCTCGCGCCAGGCCAGCGTGACCGGGAAGTTCAATCCATGCCGGGCCATGTACGTGGCCACGGCCGTTTCGTCGCGGTCGCGCGCCGCGCCCAGTACCGTGGCGTTGCGTCCGGCCAGGGCCTCGTGCAGCTTCTGCACGTGCTGGTTGTGGCGCTGGCAGAACGGGCAGGTGGTGGACCAGAAGACGACGATCGTGGCCTGTCCGGGTACGGGGCGCCACGTCCCGCCGCCCAGCAGCGGCAGGCGCGCGGGCCAGGCCACGCGCTCGCCCCGGCCGACCGGCACGGCGTCGGCCAGCGCCCAGTTCGGCAGCGCCAGCAGTGGCGCCGCCCGCAGGGCGTGGCCAAGCAACGCGCGCCGGCCCGGCGCGGGGCGCGCGGCGTTCATCGGGCGCTCTGCTCCATCAGCAGGTAGGTGTTGTAGGCATTGATGCGGTTGGCGGCGCGGAACAGCGGCAGGTGCTCGAAGCGCGACCAGTCGGTGCGGGCGTAGGCCTCCTCGAAGGGCTCGAGCTCGGCCGCGGCCTTGGCCATCGACGCGCGCAGGAACACCAGGTAGTCGCGCGTGAGCTGCAGGTCCTCGCGTGCGTCGCGGCTGACCGGCCCGTGGCCGGGCACGATGACGTCGGTGTCGAAGGCCAGCAGCTTGTCCAGCGCCTTGATCCAGGCGCCGCTGTCGGCCTGGCCGACGAAGGGCACGCGGGCGCGGAACACCAGGTCGCCCGCCAGCAGCACCTTGCGCTGCGGCAGGTAGACGACCAGGTCTTCGGCCGTGTGGGCCGGCCCCGCATGCACGATGCGGAACTCGGTGCCGCCCAGCGTCAGCGTCGCGTCGCCAGCCAGCCAGCGGTCGGCCGGCACGAGGTGCGTCGTCTCGTCGACCCAGGGGAAGAGCTCCTCTCGACTGGCCTCCATGCGCAGCCTCGCGGTCTCGGACGTCAGGTAGCCGCGCGCGTCCTCGTGAGCGATGATTTCGGCGCCCAGTGCCTTGAACACCTGCAGCCCGTAGATGTGGTCGGCGTGGTAGTGCGAGACGATCACCTGCTTGATCGGCAGCGGCGTGACGCGCCGGATCTCGGCGATGAACTCCTCGGCCAAGGGTGGGGAGCCGAGGGCGTCCAGCACCACCACGCGGTCGTCGGTGACGACGAAGGCGGCATTGGAGATGAAGTTCCGGTTGGCGCTCGACCCCATCGCCGACACGCCCTGCACCATCCACACGCCGGGGGCCACCTCGGTCGCCTGCGGGCGGTCAGCCGCCGCCTGCGCGGCGCCGATGGCCATCAGCAGGCCCAATGCCACTTGGGCAACGCGTCGGGCTAGGGTTTTCATCGGGTCCAGGGCGGAGTCGAAATCGTATATTCGAATAGACCGATATTACAGGCGATCATCATAATGGTCGCATGCGGAACAACCCGCGTGGCAGGCTGGGCGCGACGGGAGAAACTCGGAGCATGCCACCTCACAGCAAGGAGAACCCCGTGAACAGAATGGCTCTGACGGCCGCAGCCCTGTGTCTGGCGGCCCCCCTGGCCCAGGCGCAAGCCGGCGGCGACGCTCTGCTGGCCCGAAACCTGGCGGCAACCTGCGCCAATTGCCACGGCACCAACGGCAATGCGCTCGGTGACATGAAGCCGCTGGCCGGTATGCCGGCCGACAAGCTGCTCGCCCTGGTCGCAGACTACCGCAACGGCAACCAGCCGGCGACGATCATGCACCAGATCTCCAAGGGCTACAGCGACGAGCAGATGCGGCTGATCGCCGGCTACTTCGCCGCCCAGAAGCCCGCCAAGTGAGGAGCCACCACATGCAACGCATCAACCTCCCGCGCCGTCGTCTTCTCGTCACCGGCTCGGCGCTGGCCGCGGCCTCGGTGGCCGGCTGTGCCGGCATGGCGTCCGGCGGGCCGTCCATCGGCCGTGTGGTCGTCGTGGGCGGCGGCTTCGGCGGCGCCACCGCGGCGCATTACCTGAAGATGTGGGGCGGCAACATCGACGTCACCCTGGTCGACCGCTACCCCGAGTTCGTCTCCTGCCCGATCTCCAACCTCGTGATCGGTGGCCACAAGCAGATCGGCGACATCACGCGCGGCTACGGCGGCCTGTCGAAGATCGGCGTGCGCGTCGTGCAGGCGGAGGTCACGGCGATCGATGCCGCCAAGAAAGAGGTCCGGCTGGCCGATGGCCGCGCGCTGCCCTACGACCGGCTCGTCGTCTCGCCCGGCATCGGCTTCATGACCGCCGGCGTCGGCGGGCTGGACGCCGCACTGGCCAGCGGCCGCGTCACGCACAGCTGGCAGGCCGGCGCGCAGACGGTGGCGCTGCGCCGCCAGCTCGAGGCGATGCCCGACGGCGGGGTCTACGCGATGTCGATCCCGGCCTCGCCGTACCGCTGCCCGCCCGGCCCCTACGAGCGCGCCTGCATGGTGGCGAGCTACTTCAAGGCCGCCAAGCCGCGCTCCAAGGTCATCATCTTCGACGCCAACCCGGACATCCAGTCGAAGAAGGGCCTGTTCATGAAGGCCTGGGACCAGCACTACAAGGGCATGATCGAATACAAGCCGAACGCGATCCTGCGCGAGGTGACGGCCGACACGACGGCGAAGTTCGACTTCGAGGACCTCAAGCCGGCGGTGCTCAACGTGATCCCGCAGCAGCGCGCCGGCGACATCGCGCGCCAGGCGGGGCTGGTGACGGCCAACGACCGCTGGTGCGGGGTCGACTGGCTGACGATGGAGTCGACCGCGGTGCCCTTCGTGCACGTGCTCGGCGACGCCACGCTGTCGGCGCCGGCGATGCCCAAGAGCGGCCACATGGCCAACCAGCACGCCAAGGTCGCGGCGGCGGCCATCATCCAGCTGTTCAAGGGCGAGCCGATCAACACCGCGCCGGTGGTGATGAACACCTGCTACAGCTTCGTCACCGCGCGCGACGTCGTGCACGTGGCGTCGGTGCACCAGTACGTGGCGGCCGACAAGACCTTCAAGACGGTGCCCGGCTCCGGAGGCCTGTCGGCGGCGGCCAACCAGATCGAGGGCCGTTACGCGCTGTCCTGGGCGCAGAACATCTGGACCGACATGCTCGGCTGAGCGCGCGCCGGCGGCCGTCCTGACGGGCGGTCGGCCGGGCGACATGCGACGACCGCCCGCGCCGCTGCGCGGGCGGTCCTGTTTGCGGCCGGACCTTGTCTGCACGGCGCCGCACCCCGCCGCCTTCCGCTCCGGCACGTGGCACGCGCGCTCATCCCGGAGGCCGCAGCAGCGTCCAGGCCAGCAGGGCCATCAGCGCCAGCCACCAGCCGACGAGCGCCGGGCCGAGCCATCGCCGCGGCAGCCACACCGCCAGCGGCAGCAGTGCCAGGCACAGCAGGAAGATGCCGGCCCGCACCGCGGCATCGCCCTCGAGCGTCACCATGCCATGGAAGCGCGCCGTGCCCGTGTGGGTCCGAAGCACGATGGCGGCCAGGCCGACCACCGCGAGCACGGCGGCGGCGAGCGAACTCAGCAGGCGGACGGTGCGGCGGCGGGGCATGGGCGGTCGCCGAACGATAAGGCGTGTGCCGGGCGCACGCCCGAGCCATCGCCAGACCAGCATGAATTGCATTGATGTATACATGGATACAGAGAATACGCAAGTCATTGCACTTCATACGCTTTTGACGCCGTGAAAATGGCCGCACAGAATTCATTTTGTATACAATGCGTGCGCATCCAAGATCCGCCATGTCCGCCGTGTCTGCCCCCGACCTCACCGACGACAGCGGCCTGTCCCAGACCGTGCGCGCCCAGCTGCGGCTGCGCGAACTGATCGTCGGCGGCGAGCTCGAACCCGGACGCCGCATCGCCGAGCTGGCACTGGTCGAGCGGCTGGGAGCCTCGCGCACGCCGATCCGCATGGCGCTGGTGCGGCTGGAGGAAGAGGGCCTGCTCGAGGCGCTGCCCGGCGGCGGCTTCGTCGTCAAGGCCTTCTCCGAGGACGACATCCACGACGCGATCGAGTTGCGCGGCACGCTCGAGGGCCTGCTGGTCCGGCTGGCGGCCGAGCGCGGCGCGCCGGCGCGGCTGATGGCGCAGGCGCAGGAGTGCGCCGACCGCATCGATGCCGTGCTGGCGCCGCGGGCGCTCGACGAGGCGGCGCTGGCGGCTTACATTGACCTCAACGGCCGCCTGCACGAGTTGCTGTCCGAGATGGCAGGCAGCGAGGTGATCGCGCGCCAGCTTGGCCGGGCGCGCACGCTGCCCTTCGCGTCGCCCAACAGCCTGGTCGTCGC
>CAZQPN010000120.1:0-7509 GCA_964595215.1 uncultured Rubrivivax sp.
CGTGGCGCTGAACACGCACCAGTCGCCCACGGCGGCCTTTGTGCACGACACCGAATGGCACTTCCCCGGCGGCAACTGCGAAGCCGCCATTGGGCAGGCGGTCGATGCCGCAGCCGGCGGCGGGCTGGGCGCTTTCGATGCCGAGCAGGTGGCCACTCAGGCGCTGGGCGACAGCATCTACACCAACCCGCTGATGCTGGGCTACGCGTGGCAGAAGGGCCGGGTGCCGCTGTCGCACGCGGCGCTGATGCGCGCGATCGAGCTCAACGGGGTGCAGGTCGACAACAACCAGGCCGCCTTCGAGTGGGGCCGGCGCTGCGCACACGACCTGGCGGCGGTGCAGGCGCTGTTCGCCGCGCGCAACGTGATCCAGTTCGTGAAGAAGCCGACGCTGGCCGAGACGGTGAAGACCCGCGTGGACTTCCTCACCGGCTACCAGGACGGCGCCTACGCCGCCGAGTACCAGGCCTTCGTGCAGAAGGTGCAGGACGCCGAGGCGCGCCTCGGCCCCGACCGTCGCCTCAGCGAGGCGGTGGCGCGGTACCTCTTCAAGCTGATGGCCTACAAGGACGAGTACGAGGTGGCCCGCCTGCACACCGACCCGTCCTTCACGGCGCGCATCGCCGAGATGTTCGAAGGCGACTACAAGCTGGTCCACCACCTGGCGCCGCCGCTGCTGGCCAAGAAGAACGACAAGGGCGAACTGCTCAAGCAGACCTATGGCCCCTGGATGCGCCGCGCCTTCGGCCTGCTGGCCGGGCTCAAGGGCCTGCGCGGCGGCGCGCTGGACGTCTTCGGCCGCAGCGAGGAGCGGCGCACCGAACGTGCGCTGATCCAGGAGTACCGCGGCTGCATCGAGGAGTTGCTGACGGGGCTGAACATCACCAACCACGCGCTGGCCGCTGAGATTGCGCGCGTCCCCGAGGAGATCCGCGGCTACGGCCACGTCAAGGCGCGCCACCTGGCGGCCGTGCGCACGAAGTGGGATCGCCTGATGACGCGCTGGCGCAGCGGCGAGTCGCTGCGCGACGCGGCCTGAGCCGGGACCGGGCGATGGCGGCCGGGCGGCCGCGGCACCGCGGACGGGCTGCCCCGGCCGCTATAATCTGGCGGTTTTTTGCCGTCGTGCAGCCCGGTGGGCTCGGCGGCCCCTAGAGCGCACGACCGAGGATTCCATGAGCGATTCGAACGACGCAGCCCACGACAGCCACGAGGGGCCGATCAAGACGCCCAAACAGCTGGTGTGGGCGGTGGTGGCGTCCTTTGTCGTGCCGATCGCCATCATCGTCCTGCTCGTCAACTTCGTCGCCACCGGGACCAAGCCGGGTGCCGGCAGCGAAGGGCTCGGCGAGGAAGCCATCGCACGCCGTCTGATGCCCATCGGGCACGTCGAGATCCGCGACGCCAACGCGCCCAAGGTGCTGAAGACCGGCGAGCAGGTCTACCAGGTCCAGTGCGCGGCATGCCACAACAGCGGCGCGGCCGGCGCACCGAAGATCGGCGACAACGCCGCCTGGGCGTCGCGCATCGGCACCGGATACGAGGCGCTGCTCAACGCGGCCCTGAAGGGCAAGGGCGCGATGGCCGCGCAGGGCGGCGGCGAGCACAGCGACTACGAGATCGGCCGCGCGGTCGTCCACATGGTCAACGGCAGCGGCGGCAACATGGCCGAGCCGCCGGCCCCCGCGCCGGCCGAAGGGGCGTCGGCACCCGCCAACTGATCCCGCTCGCCGCCGCCGGCGCGCAACCGGGTTCGCCCAAGGCCACCGTCAGGTGGCCTTGGCACGTCAGGACGCCCGAGGTCAAGGTGGCCCGCCCGGACAAGGCCCCGATGCCGGTTGCCCGGCACTCAGTCCGAGGTGACCGGCGCCGGCACCAGCCGGTAGCCGAAGCGCGCCGGCATGTCGGCGAAGCGCATCGGCTGCGGCTGCCACAGGCCGGCCTCGACCGCGTCGGCGGCAATGGCCATGTCCATGCTGTGGACCAGCCCGAAACCCAGGTCGGTGTCGACGAACAGGCGGCCGGTCTCGTCGAGCCAGACGGCGTCGCCGACGCGCCGCCGCGCCTGCCGTCCGGTGTGCGACACGATGCGCGGCTCGCCGTCGCCCGACGGCTCGAGCCGCCAGACGAAGGGCGCCGCCTCGAGCTCGAGGTAGACCCTCTGCGGGCCGTTCTGGAAGAACCATTGGCCACGGTCGTCGTGGCCGTGGTTGCGGGCGATGAACTCGCGCAGCTTGTCGTGCACGATGCGGCTGCCCTTGACCTGCGGGAACGGCCCGGCGGCGCGGATGCGGTCGTCGCGCATGTACCAGTCGCCGCGCGCATCCAGCGCCAGCCAGCCGAAGCAGTGCGGCACGTTCGGCCACTTGCGCAGCGCGGCCTCGACGATTGCGTCCATCCGCCGACCTTAGCTCAGACGCGCTCGCCCAGCCAGGCGCACACGGCCTGCGGCATGTCGAGCAGGCCGTCGGGCAGCGGCCCGCGCGGAAACCCGACATGCCCGCCGTGCGCCGGCTGCCAGAGCGCAACGTGGCGCCCGACCTGGCCCGGCCGCGGCAGCGACGCCGCCGGGATGAAGGGGTCGTTGCGGGCGTTGAGCACCAGCGCCGGCACACGGATGCGCGCCAGGTGCGGCTTGGCCGCGGCGCGCGCCCAGTAGTCGTCGGCACCGGCGAAGCCGTGCACGGGGGCCGTGAAGGCATCGTCGAAGTCGTACAGCGTGCGTGCGGCGGCGACACGCTCACGGTCGAACAGGCCGGGATGCTGCGCCCACTTGGCGAGCGCCTTCGGCTTCATCGTGCGCAGGAACATGCGCGCGTAGACGAGGTGGTTGAAGCCGCTGCCCAGCGCCGCCCCGGCGGCGGCGAGGTCGACCGGCGCGCACACGGCGGCGACGGCGCGCACGCTGGTCGAGGCCGTGTCACCCGCCTCGGCGGCCCAGCGCAGCAGCGCATTGCCGCCGAGCGAGACGCCGACCGCCAGCAGCGGCGCGCCATGGCGCTGGCGCAGCCGCGCGAGCAGCCAGCCGATCTCCTCGAATTCTCCCGAGTGGTAGGCCCGCGGCGCGCGGTTCAGCTCGCCCGAGCAGCCGCGGAAGTGCGGCACGGCGTAGGCCCAGCGGCGCGCGCCGGCGGCCAGCGCGAAGGCGCGCGCGTAGTGGCTCTCGGTCGAGCCCTCCAGGCCGTGGAACAGCACCAGCATCGGCGCGCCAGGCTCGCCCGGCGGGGCGAAGTCGACGTCGACGAAGTCGCCGTCCGGCGTGTCCCAGCGCTCGCGCGCGAACGGCACCGCGTCGGCGAGCCGGCGTCGGCCGGCCCAGGCGGGCCAGATCGTCTGCACGTGGCCGCCGGGCAGCCAGCGCGGCGCGCGCAGGTCGGGCTCGGGGGTCTCGGGCGCGTTCAATGCAGCTGTGCCGGCGCGCCGTCCATGTCTGGCGCCGACAGGCTGCCGGGGCTGGCATGGTGGGCCACGAGGCGCCAGCCGCGGGCGGTCTGCATGAAGACGTTGGTCGCCACGACCCAGGCCGTGCGCGCGCCTTCGTCGGTCTGCACCTCGACGCGCTCGAGCAGGTGGTGCACGGAGCCGGCCACCGCCTCCAGGCGATGCACCTGATCGGGCACGACCGGGATCGGCGCGTTGGCGAAGATCGCCTCGAAACTGGCCCGGATGGCCGCCGGTCCGACCACGCGCGGCCCGCCCGGGTGCACGCAGACGATCTCGTCGTCGTCGGCCCAGACCGACATCAGGGCCTCGATGTCGCCCTTCTGCAGCGCCTCGTAGAAGCGCGCCTCGAGCTCGTCGGGCGTGCTGCCGAGGGCGGGTGGCGGCGGCTTGCGGCGGGCCATCGTGGGGTCAGCGGAAGACCACGGTCTTGTGGCCGTTGAGCAGCACGCGGTGCTCGACGTGCCAGCGCACGGCGCGCGCGAGCACGACGCACTCGATGTCGCGGCCGACGGCGGTGAAGTCGTCGGCCGACAGGGTGTGGTCGACGCGCTCGACATCCTGCTCGATGATCGGCCCCTCGTCGAGGTCGGCGGTGACGTAGTGCGCCGTCGCGCCGATCAGCTTGACGCCGCGCGCGTGCGCCTGCGCATAGGGCTTGGCGCCCTTGAAGCTGGGCAGGAAGCTGTGGTGGATGTTGATCGCGCGCCCGGCCCAGGCTTCGCACAGCGCCGGGCTGAGGATCTGCATGTAGCGCGCCAGCACGACGAGGTCGACCCGGCCGTCCTCGGCCAGCGCCTGCACCGCCTGCTCCTGCGTGCGCCGGGCCGCGGCGTCGCTGCCCGGCGGCAGCGGCAGGTGGTGGAACGGGATGTCGTAGCTCTGCGCCAGGCCGCGGAAGCTCTCGTGGTTGGACACGATGGCCGGGATGTCGACCGGCAGCTGACCGCTCTTCCAGCGGAACAGCAGGTCGTTCAGGCAGTGCCCGTGCTGGCTGACCATCAGCAGCACGCGCGGTCGGTCGGCCAGTGCGTGGAACGCGACCTGCATGCCGTACTGCTGGCGCGCGTGGGCGAACAGCGTCTCGAGCTCGGCCCGGCCTTTCAGGTGCGCCGGCGCCTCGAAGTGCACGCGCATGAAGAACAGGCCGGTCGCGTCGGCCCCTTCGAGGTCGCCGAACTGCTGCGAGTCGATGATGTTGCAGCCGGCCTGGTAGAGCAGGCCGGAGACGGCGTAGACGATGCCCTTGGCATCGCGCGCCGACAGGGTGAGGATGAACTCGCGCGCGTCGTTCGAAGGCATGGACGGCGATTGTAGGGACGGGGCCGCGCGCGACCCGGCGCAGGACAAATCGTGACGCGCCGGCCCTTCAGCCGGCCACCGGCAGGTGCACGCTGAAGCGGCTGCCCTCGCCAAGCCGGCTGCGGACCTCGACGCGCCCGCCCATGGCCAACACCATCGCGCGCGTCGCCGCCAGCCCGATGCCGGCCCCGTCGGCCACGCCGAGGGCCTGGCGCCCGCGGAAGAAGGGTTCGAACAGGCGCGGCAGGTCTGCCTCGTCCACGCCCAAGCCGTTGTCGACGACGGCGATGCACAGCTCGCCGTGTGCCGGCGAACCGACCGCCAACTCGACGCGACCGCCGCGGCGGTTGTACTTGATCGCATTCGACACGAGGTTGATCAGCACCTGCCGCAGCCGGGTGCGGTCGGCCTGCGCCCGCGGCAATGCCGCGCGGGCGGCGCCCTGTGGCGTCACCGGAAGCAGCGACACGCCCGCCTGGTCGGCGCCGGCCTGCAGCATCTGCCGCACGTCGTCGGCCAGATCGGGCAGCGCGACCGGGCCGAGCTGCAGCCTGAGCTGGCCGGCCTCGATGCGCGTGAGGTCGAGCAGGTCGCCGATCATCTGCAGCAGATGGGTGCCCGCTTCGCGGATCAGGCGCACCCGCTCGCGCTGGCCAGGCTGCAGCGGCGTCTCGCGGTCGATCTCGAGCAGCTGGGCAAAACCCAGCACCGCGTTCAGCGGCGTTCGCAGCTCGTGGCTCATGTGCGACAGGAACTCGGTCTTGGAGCGGCTGGCCGCCTCGGCCGCGGCCTTGTCGCGCTGCGCCTGCTCGAGCACCAGCAGGTCGGTCACGTCCTCGATGTAGCCGTGCCAGGTCAGCGCGCCGTCGTCCTCGCGCTGCGGCGTCGCGCTGCCGCGCAGGCAGCGCTGCTCGCCGTCACGCCAGATGCAGAACTGCATCTTCCACGGCATCAGTGTGTCCACCGACTCACGGATGCTGGCCCACACACCCGGCCGCTGCGCGCGATCGACCTTGCGCATCAGCAGCCCGGCGTCACGCTGGAGATCCGCCGGCGCGATGCCGAGCAACGGCACGCAGCGCTCGCTGACATAGGCGAAGGATGCGTGCCCGCCGGGCGTGCGTCGCAACTGGAACAGCACCCCGGGGACGTGCCGCGCGACGCCCTCCAGCCGCTGTGTCGCGCGCGCCGCCACCTCCTGCATGGCGACCTGCGCGGTGACGTCGGTCAGCGTGCCGACGACGCGGCGCGCACGCCCGTCGGGATGGCGCTCGACGATCAGCCCGCGCTCGTCGACCCAGCGCCAGCTGCCATCGGCCGCGCGCATGCGGTAGCGCGGCGTGTAGTGCGGCTGGCCTTCCTGCTCATGGGCGACGAAGGCCTGGCGGTAGGCCGCCAGGTCGTCCGGGTGCACCAGCCCGTCCCACTCGGCCTGGCTTCGCGGCTGCCGTTCGGGCGCGTAGCCCAGCTGCTGCTCGGCGAAGCTGGCGGTGCCGCCGATGCGGTCGACGTCGACGTCCCAGTACCAGTCCGTCGTGCCGGCGCCGCGCAGCGCATCGAGCACCGGCTGCAGCCGTGCCCGGGTGTCGTCGCCTGGGGGGCCGCTCACCGGCGCGGCATCAATGCGCGTGCGGCAGCGACTCGCCGGCCTTCAGCCGGTAGGCCGTGCCGCAGTAGGGGCAGCGGCCTTCGCCCGTCGTGGCGACGTCGATGAACACGCGCGGGTGGTTGGACCACAGCGCCATCTTCGGGTTCGGGCAGAAGACCACGCCAGGGCCCGTCAGGTCCTTGGCGGTCACCTCGACCACGGCCCGGGGCACGCCCGGCGCAGTGGCCTTCGCCTGCGGATCGCTCATGCCCGTCACACCTGGGTCAGCCATTCGGCGTACTTCGGGTTGCGGCCGCCGACGATGTCGAAGAACGCGGCCTGGATCTTGGTCGTGATCGGCCCGCGCGCGCCGGCGCCGATCGTCACGCGGTCGAGCTCGCGGATCGGCGTCACCTCGGCCGCGGTGCCGGTGAAGAAGGCCTCGTCGCAGATGTAGATCTCGTCGCGGGTGATGCGCTTTTCCTTGATCTCCAGGCCCAGGTCCTTGGCGATCGCGAAAATGGTGTTGCGGGTGATGCCGTTGAGGGCGCCAGCCGACAGGTCGGGCGTGTAGATCACGCCGTTCTTGATGATGAACAGGTTCTCGCCCGCACCTTCGGACACGAAACCGGCGCTGTCGAGCAGCATGGCTTCGTCGTAGCCGTCGTCCGTGGCCTCCATGTTGGCCAGGATCGAGTTGGTGTAGTTGCTCACCGCCTTGGCCTGCGTCATCGTGATGTTGACGTGGTGGCGCGTGTAGCTGCTGGTCTTGACGCGGATGCCCTTGGCCATGCCCTCCTCGCCCAGGTAGGCGCCCCAGGGCCAGGCGGCGACCATCAGGTGGATGGTGCAGCCCTTGGGGCTGACGCCGAGCTTCTCGGAGCCGATCCAGGTGAGCGGCCGCAGGTAGCAGCTCTTGAGCTGGTTGGCGCGCACGACCTCGCGCTGCGCCTCCATCACCTCCTCGAGCGTGAACGGGATCTTCATGCGCAGGATCTTGGCGCTGTTGAACAGGCGCTCGGTGTGCTCGCGCAGGCGGAAGATCGCCGTGCCGGCCGGCGTCTCGTAGGCGCGCACGCCCTCGAAGGCGCCGCAGCCGTAGTGCAGCGTGTGGGTCAGCACGTGGATCTTGGCGTCGCGCCAGTCGACCAGCTGGCCGTCCATCCAGATCTTGCCGT
>CAZQPN010000121.1:0-7503 GCA_964595215.1 uncultured Rubrivivax sp.
GGCCAGCGCGACGTAGGGGTTGGCGTCGGCCCCGATGACGCGGTTCTCGACGCGCCGCGCCGCCGGTGGCGCGACCGGACTGCGAATGCCGACCGTGCGGTTGTCGGTGCCCCACTGGATGTTGATCGGCGCGGCGGTATAGCGGGCCAGGCGCCGGTAGCTGTTGACGTAAGGCGCGAACACCGCCATGCAGGACGGGATGTAGCGCTGCAGGCCGCCGATGAACCAGTAGAACTCGCGGCTTGGCGATCCGTCCTCGTTGCTGAACAGGTTCCGGCCGTCGCTCTTGCGCAGGATGCTCTGGTGCACGTGCATCGAGCTGCCCGGTTCGCCGGCGATCGGCTTGGCCATGAAGGTGGCGAACATGTCGTGCCGCAGCGCCGCCTCGCGCAGCGTGCGCTTGAACAGGAACACCTCGTCGGCGAGCCCGAGCGGGTGGGCATGGAAGAAGTTGATCTCCATCTGCCCGGCGCCGATCTCGTGGATCAGCGTGTCGACGTTGAGCTCCATCCGATTGCAGTAGTCGTAGACGTCCTCGAACAGCGGGTCGAACTCGTTGACGGCGTCGATCGAGTAAGCCTGGCGCGAGGTCTCGCTGCGCCCGCTGCGGCCGACCGGCGGTTTCAGCGGCACGTCCGGGTCGGCGTTGCGCGCCACCAGGTAGAACTCGAGTTCGGGCGCGACCACGGGCTCCAGCCCCTCGGCCTCATACAGCTCGCACACGCGGCGCAGGACCGAGCGTGGCGCGTAGGGGATCAGATTGCCGTTGCGGTCGTAGCAGTCGTGGATGACCTGCGCCGTCGGGTCGGAAGCCCACGGCACGATGCGCACGGTGCTCGGGTCGGGCCGCAGGTGCATGTCGTGGTCGGTCGGGCTGATGACGTCGAAGTACGGGCCTTCCTCGGGGAAGACGCCGGTCACGCCCATCGCGACGACGAGCTCGGGCAGCCGCATGCCGCGGTCCTCGGTGAACTTCTCGCGCGGCAGGATCTTGCCGCGCGCCACGCCGGTGAGGTCGGGCACCAGGCACTCGATCTCGGTCACGCCCTTGTCGTCCAGCCACTGCTCGAGCTGGTTGAAGGTCATGGTCTGCTTGGCATTCATGGGTGGCCTGTGGGTCGGGTTTCGGTGGGAAGGGCGACGGGCAGGGTGCCGGCCCTATCCCTCCGGCAGCGACCGGCGGCGGGCGCGCCGGTGGGCGCGCAGCGCGGCACCGAAGGCATCGAGCAGTTGCATCGAGACCGGATTCTCCGCTGCCCGCCATTCCGGGTGCCACTGCACGCACAGGTTGAACCCAGGTGCGGCGGGCTGGGTGAAGGCCTCGACCAGGCCGTCCGGCGCGTGCGCCTCGGCGCGCAGTCCCGGCGCCAGCCGCGCCACCGCCTGGCCGTGGATGGAGTTCACGCGGATCGACGCGGCGCCGACGATGCCGGCCAGCAACCCGCCGGGCACAGGCTGCACGGTGTGCGAGGGACCGTACTGGACGGCTGCGGGCTGGGTCTCGTCTGCGCGGTGGTCGGCGTAGGGCGTGACCTCGTGCACCGCCTGGTGCAGCGTGCCGCCGAGCGCCACGTTGACCTCCTGCGCGCCGCGGCAGATGGCCAGCAGCGGCACGCCGCGCGCGAGGATGCGCGGCACCAGCGGCAGCGTCCAGTCGTCGCGCTCTGGGTCCAGCGGCAGGCTCGGATCGTGCACGTCCTCGTCGAAGTGGCGCGGATGCACGTTGGACGGCGAGCCGGTCAGCAGCACGCCGTCGGCCAGCGCCAGCAGCTCGTCGAGTTCGTCGGCGTCGGCGCGCGGCACGACCAGTGGCAGGCCGCCGGCCAGGCGCACGGCATCGACGTACTTGCGCCCGGCGACGTGGAAGGGGTGCTCGCCGAGCATGCGGTTGCACGCCGGCACCAGCACCACCGGCCGGGATGGCAGCGGCGAGAGGGAAGAGGGGTCGGACATGGTCGTGATCATCCCAGGAGATCGCGCAGCCGGTACCAGGCCATGCCGAGCACGAGCGCCGGCGTGCGCAGCAGCCTCCCGCCGGGGAAGGGCCGGTGCTTCAGCCGGGCGAAGAGGTCGAAGCGCGAGGCGTCGCCGGCGATCGCCTCGGCGACGAGGCGCCCCGCGAGCCCGGTCAGCGCCAGCCCGTGGCCGGAGAAGCCCTGCAGGTAGGCGATGTGCGGTGCGCCGGGCAGGCGGCCGAAGTCCGGCGCCCGGTTCATCGTGATGTCGACGAAGCCGCCCCAGGCGTGCTCGATCGGCACGTCCGCCAGCTGCGGGAAGCTCAGCAGCATGCGCTGGCGCATGCGCTCGGCCAGCCGGCCCGGCGTCACCGTCGAGTAGCTCACCCGGCCGCCGTAGAGCATGCGGTGGTCGGCCGTCAGGCGGAAGTAGTCGAGCACGAAGTTGGTGTCGCACACGGCCGCGCGCGACGGGATCAGCGCCGCCGCGCGCGCCGCATCGAGCGCCGTGCTGCAGGCGATGTAGGTGCCGACCGGCATGATGCGTGACGACAGCGTCGGCGCCAGCATGGCGCCGTCCCCGTTCAGATAGACGTTGCCGGCCAGCAGCACGTGGCGCGCGCGCACCCGGCCGCCCGGCGTTCGCATCAGCGCCGGCGGGCCGGGCTCGAGCGCCGTCACCGGCGAGCCCTCGAACAGCCGGACCCCGGCCGCGACGGCGGCGCGCGCCAGCCCCTGCGTGTACTTCAGGGGGTGCAGATGGCCCGAACGCGGATCGTGCACACCGCTGTGGAAGCGCCGGCTGGCGATCCAGTCGCCGAGCTGCATCGGGCCGATGCGTGCCAGCGGATAGCCGTAGACGCGCTCCATCCGGTCGGCCCACCCGGCCAGCGCGCGGCCCTTGGCCGCGGTGGTGGCCAGGCCGAGGTAGCCGTCCTGCCAGTCGCAGTCGATCGCGTGTCGCACGATGCGGCCCTTCAGCAGGTCCAGCGCCTCGATCGTCATGTCCCAGACCCGGCGCGCGTCGGCCGCGCCGAGCTGGGCCTCGATCACATCCTGGTCGCAGGCCAGCCCGTGGATGGCCTGGCCGCCGTTGCGGCCGCTGGCGCCGAAGCCGATGTGCTGCGCCTCCAACAGCGCGACGGCCAAGCCGCGCTCGGCCAGCTCGATCGCCGCCGACAGGCCGGCCAGCCCGCCACCGACGATGGCGACATCGCAGTCCAGGTCGCCCTGCAGCGCCGGATGGGCTGCGCCGCGAGGCGCCGTGGCCTCGTAGTAAGAATGCCGGGTCAGCTCGTGGTCGGTGTCCAGCAGCGGCATGGGCGCGTCGGCGTTTGCCGGGGGGGCGGGCGCGGTCCGGTCGGCGGTGCGGCTCAGGCTGCGCGGCGCAGCGCCTGGCGCAGGGTGTCGACCAGCTGGTCGATCTGCGCGCGCTCGATGATCAGCGGCGGCGACATCGCCACCGTGTCGCCGGTGGTGCGCACCATCACCCCCTGCTGCCAACAGTCCAGGAAGACGTCGAAGGCACGCTTGGTCGGCTGGCCGGCGATCGGCGACAGCTCGACCGCGCCGACGAGGCCGACGTTGCGGATGTCGATCACGTGCGGCTCGTCGCGCAACGAGTGCACGGCCTCGGCGAAATAGCCCTCAAGCCCCTTCGCACCTGTGAGCAGGCCTTCGTCGGCGTAGGTGTCCAGCGTGCCGAGCGCGGCCGCGCAGGCCAGCGGATGGGCCGAGTAGGTGTAGCCGTGGAAGAACTCGATCAGGTGCTCCGGGCCGGTCATGAAGGCATGCTGGATCGTGTCGCGCACCAGCACCGCGCCCATCGGCACGCTGCCGTTGGTGATGCCCTTGGCCAGCGTCATCAGGTCCGGCGTAACGCCGAAGGTCTGGGCCGCGAACGGGCTGCCGGTGCGGCCAAAGCCGGTGATGACCTCGTCGAAGATGAGCAGGATGCCGTGCCGGTCGCAGATCTCGCGCAGGCGCTGCAGGTAGCCCTTTGGCGGCACCAGCACGCCGGTGCTGCCGGCCACCGGCTCGACGATGACCGCCGCGATGGTCGACGGGTCGTGCAGCGCGCACAGCCGCTCCAGGTCGTCCGCCAGTTCCGCGCCGTGTGGCGGCTGGCCGACCGAGAAGGCGTTGCGTGCCGGGTCGTGCGTGTGGCGGATGTGGTCGACACCGGCCAGCAGGGCACCGAACATCTTGCGGTTGGCGACCATGCCGCCGACTGAGATGCCGCCGAAGTTGACACCGTGGTAGCCGCGCTCGCGTCCGATCAGCCGCGTGCGCTGGCCCTCGCCGCGGGCGCGGTGATAGGCCAGCGCGATCTTCAGCGCGGTCTCGACCGACTCCGACCCGGAGTTGGCGAAGAACACCTTGCCCATGCCCTCAGGCGCCAGCGCGGCGATGCGCTCGGCGAGCTCGAAGGCCTTGGGGTGCGCCATCTGGAACGGCGGCGCGTAGTCCATCTCGGCCGCCTGGGCCTGGATCGCCTGCACGATCCTGGGGCGGTTGTGGCCGGCGTTGACGCACCACAGACCGGCCACGCCGTCCAGGATCTGTCGCCCGTCGGCGTCCCAGTAGTGCATGCCTTCGGCGCGAACGAGCATGCGCGGTGCCTTCTTGAACTGCCGGTTGGCGGTGAAGGGCATCCAGTAGGCGTCGAGGGTCCTGGCCACGGCCATCTCCTTGTCTGTAGCTCGCGAGTCTAGCCAGCGGCATGCGCAATGTGCATGCGCAATGGGGGCGCAGTGCGCCTGTTGACGCAAAATCCTGCGAACTCAGCCGCCGAAATCCGCCGAACATGCCGACATCGAAGCCCCTCGCACAACTCGATTCGACGGACCGGGCGATCCTGGCCGAGTTGCAGGCCGATGGCCGGATCACCAACCAGGCCCTGGCGGCGCGCATCCACCTGTCGCCCTCGGCCTGCCTGCGCCGTGTCAAGGCGCTGGAGGACAGCGGCGTGATCGCGCGCTACGTCGCCTTGCTCGACGCCAGGGCCGTCGGCCGGCACGGCACCAGCTTCACCATCGTGAACCTGGAGAGCACGCAGCCGCACAAGCTCGAGGCCTTCGAGCGGGCGGTGCGCGACACGCCGGAGATCCTCGACTGCTTCTACGTCGCCGGCGCAGACGACTACCTGCTGCGCTTCAGCTACCGCGACGCCGAGGACCTTGAGCGCTTCCACGCGGAGGTGCTGACGCGGCTGCCGGGCGTGATGCGGTCGAACTCGATGCTGGTGCTGCGCACGGTCAAGAAGACGACGGCGCTGCCCGTCTGAGTGGGCATCCGGCGGACCTTCGCCGACCTGCCGGGCCCACGTCGCGCGGTGGCTGCGTGACTCAGAGCTCGCCGGGTCTCGTGCGCTTGGCAGCGCCTTCGGCCAGCGCGCCTTGCTGCCGGCGCGCGGCCGGGTAGACGAGCGACTCCTCGAGCGCGATGTGCTCCTGGTACAGCTGGCGGAACACCGGCAGCGCGTGGCGAAGCATGACCAGGTCGTACCAGTTGTCGCCGCGCGAGATCGCCTCGATCTGCGGCGCCAGCTCCAGCCAGTCCTCCTCCAGCCAGCCGTGATCCTGCTGCAGCCGCCGCACGTGCGCGGCCAGTTTGGTGTCCGGTCCGGCCAGCAGGGGCGGGAAGACCACCTGCTCCTCCTGCGCGTGGTGCTGGCGCGCGTGCTCGTTGAAGAACGACAGGATACGGGCCCCGATGGCGCGCGCCTCCTCGTTCGAGCCATTCTCGTCGAGGTGGTCGAGCAGCGCGTCGAAGTCGTCCAGAACCTGCAGCATCTGCGCATGCGTGCGGTCGAGGGCGTCGAAGGCGGGCAGCGGCGGCGCGGGGGATCGGGCCGGGCGGGCGGCGCGCGCTGGGTGGGCGGACGGCGGGATCATGGCGAGCTCTCCAGACGGATCGAGGAAAGCCACGATGTTCCGAGTCCGGGCGGGTCCAGGCCTTGCGCGATGTCAAGACGGAGGGCGACGCGCGGGCGCGGGCCCGACAGCGTCAGCCGTGCCGGGCGCGACCGGACAGATAGGTCCAAACGAAGGACGCCGCCGCCAGGCTGGTCAGTTCGGCGTGATCGTAGGCCGGCGCGACCTCGACGCAGTCCATCCCGATCCACGGCAGGTCGGCCAGTTCCTCGAGCAGCGTCAGCACCTGCGCGGTGCTCAGGCCGCCTGGCTCGGGCGTCCCGGTGCCGGGGGCGAAGGCCGGGTCGAGGCAGTCGATGTCCAGCGTCAGGTAGATCGGCGGCCCGCCGTGCGCCGTCAGCCGCTCGCGCACGGAGGCGCACACGCCGGCCAGTTGCGCCGGCCCCTCCAGGCCGCGCAGGTCGCGCGCGGTGAAGATCTGGCCGCCCTGGTCGCGCACGTAGTCGCGTGCCGCGCGCGTGCCCGACGACCGGATGCCGATCTGGGTCACGCACTCCGGGATGACCAGCCCCTCCTGGATCGCCTCCCAGACCCAGGTGCCATGGCCGCTGGGTTCGCCGAAGTGGTCCTGCCAAGTGTCGCAGTGGGCATCGAAGTGCAGCAGCGCCAGCGGCCGCCCGAGCCAGGCGCGGTAGGCGCGCAGCAGCGGCAGCGTGACCGAGTGGTCGCCGCCGAGCCACGCCAGGTGGTGGCGCCGGATGAGCGCCGCCACGGGTTCGGCCATCGCGGTCCGCATCGCCTCCAGCGAGGTGTTTGGCAGCACCAGATCACCGGCGTCGCCCAGCCGACCCGGCAGGTCCAGCGGGCTGAGGTCGAAGAACGGGTGGATTCCGTCGCACAGCATGTGGCTGGATTGACGGATCGCGCGCGGTCCCAGGCGCGCGCCTGGCCGGTTGGTCGTCGAGCCGTCCCACGCGATGCCGGCCACCGCGAGCGGGTGGTCGGTGGCGGCGGGGGCCTTGAGGAAGCGGGTGTCGCTGAGGAAGGCAAAGGACATCGGCAGCCAGGCAGCACGTGATCGGTGTTCCGATCATAAAGAGCGTGCCCGGCCGTGCTCCTCGGCGCCTGCGTGACCGGCGCAGGCGGCGCGTCGACGGACGGCGATGCCGGGTCGCCGGATGGCGGATGGCGGATGGCGGGCCGGCAGTTTTCATCCAGCGCGACTGACCTTCCGCAATGTGGAAAGCGGTGATCGTGCGCTGCAGCATTGAGTTTCGGAAAGCCGAAGCCAATTTCATATCGCAAGATTTGGATGCCAAGTCATTGATTTCTATGGAGACAAGCTTTTGTCTTATATAAGACATAAGTGTTGTCGTCCGATCCGCGTCCCGATACGCTGGTCGGGTGAAATCCTCGGCTGCACGCCGACCCGCATCCAAGCCTGCAAGGAGTGACCCCATGACGACCACGACCCGTGAACAACAGATCGCTGCCCTCGAGAAGGACTGGGCAGAAAACCCGCGCTGGAAGGGCCTGACGCGCGGCTACAGCGCCGCCGACGTCGTGCGCCTGCGCGGCTCGATGCCGATCGAGCACACGCTGGCGCGCCGCGGCGCCGAGAAGCTGTGGAGCCTGATCAACGGCGGCGCGGCAAAGGGCTACGTCAACGCCTT
>CAZQPN010000122.1:0-7491 GCA_964595215.1 uncultured Rubrivivax sp.
GGCCGCGTCGGCGTGCGCAACCACGTCATCATCCTGCCGGTCGACGACATCTCGAACGCCGCCTGCGAGGCCGTCGCCAACAACATCAAGGGCACGATCGCGCTGCCGCACCCTTACGGCCGGCTGCAGTTCGGCGCCGACCTCGAGCTCCACTTCCGCACCCTGATCGGCACCGGGTCGAACCCCAACGTCGCCGCCGTGGTCGTGATCGGCATCGAGGAGCAGTGGACGAAGAAGATCGCCGATGCGATCGCCGCCACCGGCAAGCCGGTCAAGAGCTACTCGATCGAGCTGCATGGTGACCACGACACCATCATGCGTGCCTCGCGCGGCGCGCGCGAACTGGTGCAGTGGGCGTCGGAGAAGCAGCGCGAGTTGTGCCCGATCTCGGACCTGTGGGTCTCGACCAAGTGCGGCGAGTCCGACACCACCTCGGGCTGTGGCGCCAACCCGACGGTCGGCAACGCCTTCGACAAGCTCTACAAGCTGGGCACGACGCTGTGCTTCGGCGAGACCAGCGAGTTGACGGGCGGCGAGCACCTGGTGGCGGCACGCTGCCGCACGCCGCAGGTGCGAGAGCAGTTCATGGCGATGTTCGATAAGTACCAGGCCATGATCGACCGCCACAAGACCTCCGACCTGTCGGACTCGCAGCCGACCAAGGGCAACATCGCCGGCGGCCTGACGACGATCGAGGAGAAGGCGCTGGGCAACATCCAGAAGATCGGCAAGAAGTGCAAGGTCGACGGCGTGCTCGACTATGCCGAGACGCCGACCGGCCCGGGCCTGTGGTTCATGCAGTCGAGCTCGGCGGCGGCCGAGATGGTGACGCTGTGCGCGGCCTCCGGCTACGTCGTGCACTTCTTCCCCACCGGCCAGGGCAACGTCGTCGGCAACCCGATCGTGCCGGTGATCAAGTTGTGCGCCAACCCGCGCACCGTGCGCACGATGGGCGAGCACGTCGACGTCGACACCTCGCCGCTGCTGCAGCGCGAGATGAACATGGACCAGGCGGGTGACGCGCTGCTCGACATGATGCTGCGCACCGCCAACGGCCGCCTGACCGCCGCCGAGGCGCTGGGCCACCGCGAGTTCGTGCTGACGCGTCTGTACGAGAGCGCCTGACGCGGATCGACCGCGACGGAGGGCGACGGCGATCCGATCGCGCCTCCTGACCGCCGGCAGCGCGGCCCTCGGGCCGTCGCTGCCGGCTTTTTTCTTGGGCATGCGGTTCGGCGACCTCGCCTGGGTCGAGGAACGCGCGCTGGCCGACGGGTCGCAGGGCCTCGACAGCGGTGCCAGCGCGGCGCTGAAGAGCGTCCTGCGGCCCCGACAGAGGACCGCGCAGCGCTGCGGCGGGCCCGCTCAGTCCGCCAGCTGCGGCGCCTGCTGGAACTGCTCGTGCAGCCAGGTCAGGAAGGCGTCGACGTGCGGCCGGCGCGCCCGGCGCGGATCGACGACGAGGACATGCCGATAGCCGGCCGGCATGCGCAGGTGCGCGAACGGCATCACGAGGTCGCCGCTGGCCACGCAGTCCTGCAGGAAGGGCGAGCGCACCAGCGCCACCCCCTGGCCGCGGATCGCGGCCTGCACCGCCTGGTCGGCGAACGAGAAGACCAGACGGCCGGCGGCCGGTTCGACCGACCCGGCGCCGGCGAAGTCGAACCAGGCCGCCCAGTTCAGCCGCTGCGTGCCCGGCACGCTGGCGTCGAGCTCGAGCAGCGGCCATTGCGCCAGGTCGCGCGGTGACGCCAACGGCCGCGCCTCGAGCAGCCGCGGGCTGACGGCGGCCGTCACGACGTCGTCGACCAGCAGGCTTGCGCCGGCCGGCACGCGGCCCGACGGGATCCAGCGGATCGCGGCATCGATGTCCTCGGCCCCGAGGTCGATCACGCGATCGGACGCGTCGAGCCGGATCTCGATGTCCGGGTGCTCGCGCTGGAAGGCCGCCAGCCTGGGCACCAGCCACAGCGATGCGAACGAGGCGTAGGTCGTCAGCGTCACGCGCCTTGTCCCGCCGACGCCGCGGATCTCGTCGACGCTCTGGTCGATCGCCGCCAGCGCCTGGCGCACCGCGTGCTGCAGTTGCACGCCGGCGGCCGTCAGCTGCAGCGCGCGCGTCTTGCGCACGAACAGTGGCGTGCCGATCTGGCGCTCGAGCTCGGCGATCTGGCGGCTGATGGAGGACTGCGTCAGGCTCAGCTCGGCGGCCGCGAGCGTGAACGACAGCTGCCGGGCGGCAGCGTCGAAGCCGCGCAGCGCGGCCAGGCCGATCGGCCGTCGCGGCCGCGCGCGCCGGGTGGGTGGGTTGCTCACGGTTCGATCATGCATGCATGAAACGCATTCATCAACTGCGTTCTTTTCGTTTGTCGCCTTCGATCATGTCCGATCCAATGACCGCATTCACAGCGCATGGATGCGCCAGGCAGATGGAGAAGACGATGACAGCCCGAACCGAAACGATGCGCACGATCCAGCTCGACTACGACCAGATCTGGGTCTTCGACGGTGGCCGCGACGCCCGTGTGCGTGTGCTGCACGGCGCGACCTGGTTGACCGAGGAGGGCCGCGCGGAGGACGCCTTTCTGTGCGCGGGCGACGAGTGGCGCCCTCGCGCCGGCCGCACGATCGTCGCCGCACTGGCGCCTTCGCGGCTGCAGGTGGTGCAGGCGACCGGCCGCCGTGGCGTCGGCGACCCCCTGCTGCGGCTGCGCCGAGCGTGGGACGCCCTGCGCCAGGCGATCGGGCGGATGCAGGTGGGGCCCGCGGTCGCCGGCCGCTGACCCGGGGCGCGGCGTCGGGCGGTGTCCCTCAGCCCGCGGGCAGCCGCACCGTGACGCGCAGGCCGGGCCCGGCGTCGGCGAAGGCGATCGAGCCGCCATGCGCCTCGGCCACCAGCCGGCACAGGTACAGCCCCAGGCCGACGCCGCCGGTGGCGCGCCGTCGCGCCGCGTCCGGCCGGTAGAAGGGCTGCGCCAGCCGCGGCAGCACGTCGGCGGCGACGCCGGCGCCGTGGTCGCGCACCGTGATGACGAGGCCGTCTGCATCCCGCCGCAGGTCGACCTCGGTCGGCGCCGGGGCGCCGGCGGCGTGCCGGCGCGCGTTGTCGATCAGGTTGCGCAGCAGCAGCCGCAGCCGCACCGCGTCGGCCGGGAAGGGCGCCGGCCCGGCCTGGCCGTGCAGCGCCAGCGGCAGGTCGGCGAAGCGCTCGCTGAGCAGCTCGTGAAGCAGCGCGTCGACGTCCACCGGCGCGCGTGTCAGCGCGGCCCGGCCGGCGGCCAGGCGCTCGCCCTCCAGCAGGTCGGCGATCAGGTCGCGCATCTCGGCCAGGTCGTGCAGCAGCGCGTCGCGCGCTCGCCCCTCGGGCACGAGCTCGGCGTTCAGGCGCGCCCGCGTCAGCGGCGAGCGCAGCTCGTGGCTGGCGGCCAGCAGCAGCGCGCGCTGGCCCTCGAGCATGCGCTGCAGGCTGGACGCCATCGTGTTGACCTGCGCCGCCAGCTCGCCCAGTTCGTCGTCGCGCCGCACCGGGATGGGTGCGTCGAACAGGCCCTGGCCATAGCGCTGCGCGCCGGCGCGGATGTCGGCGATCGGCCGCACCAGGCGCCGCGCGCCGAGGTAGGCCAGCGCCGTCAGCAGCAGCAGCAGCGCCAGCGTCACGCCACCGACGAGCCGCGGCTGGCGCTCCCAGGCCGCCGCGCTGACGCCGAAGGTGATGCGGTGGCCGTCGGCCGTCGTGCGGGTCAGGAAGCGGTCCGGCGCCGCGTCGCCGTCGTCGTGCCAGCCGGCACGGCCGGCCGGGCCGTGCGGCGGCCCCTGCCACCGAGGGCGCTCGGAGGGGTCGCTGTCCCAGCGCACCTGCGGGCCGTCGATGCGGATCGTCACCGGCAGCCGCTGCACCAGCGTGGCCGCGCGCGCGGGGTTGGGCGGGCTGCCGATCTCGGCCACCAGCCGGTCGAGGTAGTCGTCCAGCAGTGGGCGCACGAGCACGCTCCAGCCACCCGACAGCGCGCGCTGCATGCCGCCGGTGAAGATCGCCGTCGTGCCCAGCGCCAGCGCCAGGAACAGCAGCACCAGGCGCAGCCCGAGCGAGCGGCGCACGCGCGCGAGCAGGCCGCCGCGCCGCACGCGGCCGCTGTCCGCGGTCGCCGTCGCCGTCGCCGCGCCAGCGCCGCGAACGGGCTCCGGCGCGCTCACGCGCGCGCTCCGGCGAAGGCGTAGCCGGCGTTGCGCAGCGTGCGGATGACGGCCAGCGGCTCGAGCTTGCGCCGCAGCCGGCTGACCAGGATGTCGACCGCGCGCGTGTAGAGGTCCGCCTCGTGGCCGCGCAGGCGGTTCAGGATCTCGTCCCGGCTGAAGACCTTCTGCGGCTCGGCCGCCAGCAGCGCGAGCAGCTCGAACTCGGTGCCGGTGAGCTCCACCGCGTCGCCCTGGCGCAGCACCTGCCGGCGCTCGAGGTCGATGACGAGGCCGTCGAAGACCAGCCGCGCCGGCGCGGTCGCCTTGCGTGCGCGGCGCAGGATGGTCTGCAGCCGCGCGGCCAGCTCGCGCGGCTCGAAGGGCTTGGGCAGGTAGTCGTCGGCGCCCATTTCCAGGCCGACGACGCGGTCGGTCAGCTCGCCGCGCGCGGTGAGCATGACGATCGGCAGGTCGGATTCGCGCCGGATCGTGCGGCACAGCTCGAAGCCGTCCATGCCCGGCAGCATGACGTCGAGGATGGCGGCGTCGAAAGGCTCGGCGCGCAGCCGCGCCAGCCCGGCCTCGGGCGTGTGCGCCGCCTCGAGCGCGAAGTCGAAGCGGCGCAGGTACTCGGCCAGCGGTGGCGCCAGCCGCTCGTCGTCGTCGATCAGCAGGATGCGGTGCACGGCCGCATCCTGCCATCGTTCCAGGCCGCGGCCACGGCGCATGGCCGCGCGATCAGTCGCGGGCGCCGTCACGGCCGCGGTCCCGCCCGTGGTCGCGGTCGTTCCCGTCGCCGTGGCGATGGCGCCGGTCCATCAACTCGCGCACGCGCGCCTGCTGGGCGGGGTTCAGGGCGTCGTAGAAGTCGCCGGCGGCGGCGATCACGGCCGGGCCGGCCATGCGCACGGCGTCGGTCTTCTCGGTCACGAGCGACTGTGCCTTGGCGCGGTCGAAGATGGGACCGGCGATCAGCGCGCGCATCTCGGCACGCGGGTCGGGCGTGGCGCCGACGAACGCCTGCCGCTGCGCGTCCAGCGCATCGAACAGCAGGCCCAGGCGCGCCTTCTGCGCCTCGTCCAGCGTCAGTTCGTGGCCGGCGCGCTCCAGCAGCCGGCCCCGCCACTTGACGACCTGCTCGGCGGTCTGCCCGGCGCTCATCGGGCCGTGCCAGCCACCGTGGTGGCGGTGTCCGAACGCGGCGATGCCGCCGGCCAGCAGCGAGACGCCGACGAGGCCGATGAGGGTGCGCTTGATCCAGGGTTTCATGACGGGGCTCCTTGGTGAAGAGTCGGTTGGGTCGGTGCAGCCATGGTCCCGGATCGCACCGCGGCCGTCCTCTCGCCGCCGTATCGCCGTGTGTCGTTTCTTTTCGCGCTGCGGACGCGGGGCGTCTTGCGTGGGCCGTGGCGATGGCGCGTGCCGCCTTGGGGACGGGGCGGGCGGCTGCGGCGTGGCCGGGCTTGTCCGGGCGCGGGAACGCCGCACAGTGCCTATGCTCCGTGGGTCTCCGTCACGGCACGCAGCTCCGATGCGCCTCTTCTCCTACAAGGACCGCCCGGTCCACCTCGGCCCCTATCCGCTCGAGCGCCTGACACGGACCGACGACGCCCCCACGCTCGGCGCCGTGCCGCCGACACGGCCGCTGGCCTTCGACGCCGCCGATCCCGAGTCCCTCGTGCACGCGATCGCGCCCTTCCAGGCGATGTTCGACCTCGTGCGCGACGGCGCCGTCAACCTCCGCGCTGCCGAGATTCCGCACGACCCGATCGAGCGCGCGAACCACCTGAAGGCCGCCGGCCACTACTTCGACGCCTCGATGATGGCCGTCTGCGCCTTGCCACCCGAGGCGCGCCTGGACACGCCGTGGCGCAACCCGCGCGTCGCGGCGCTGGGCGACGAACTCGCGCGCAGCCAGCCGAAGAGCTTCGCCGCCGGCATGGACATGATCCTGGCCGATGTCATCGAGTCGGCGCGCACCCAGCACGGCCCGATCGACCACCACGGCCACGCGATCGTGATCCTGGTCGAGCACCCGCGCGACCCGCGCCCGGGCGAGCCCGGCTGCGACTGGCTGCACGGCGCGCAGGCGCACCGCAGCGCGGTGCTGGCGGCGCAGACGGCGGTGCTGCTGTCGACCTACCTGCGCATGCTGGGCTGGCAGGCGCGCGCGCACAGCGCGACGTGCAGCGAGCTCGACCTCGGCCGGCTCGCGGTCGCCGCCGGGCTGGCGCTGCCCGACGGGCACAACCCCTACGTCGGCACGCGCTACGCGCTGGCCGCCGTCAGCACGACGCTGGCGCTCGCGCCGGACCGTCCGCTGGCGCGGGAGCAGCGCCGCTGGCGCTCGCACGGGCCGGCGTGGTGGCTCGGCAAGGGCACGCTGAAAGGCGCTTTCCACCGCGACGCCTACGCGGCGCGCGACTTCCGCGACGGCGCACTGCCGTTCGAGACCCTGAAGCGACGCGACGAACCCACGACCTTCATCGACCACGAACGCGTGCCGCGCTTCCCGAAGCGGGCCGACTTCTTCGCCCGCGCGCTGTTCGGCGACCTGGGCCGCGACGTGCAGGAGGGCGCGAAGAACGCGCACTACGTGATGAAGAGCCCGATCGGTGCCTGCGCGCGGCGTGCGCTCGGGGCGCTGCTGCTGCTGCAGTTCGGCGACGCGCGCGGCCCGGTGGCGCCGAGCACGGCCGACCCGCGGCGCAACGCCGACAACCTGAAGGCCGCGGCCCACTACCTCGGCGTCGACGCCGCCGGGCTTTGCGCGGTGCCCGAGTGGGCGTACTACTCGCACGATGCGGACGGCAACCCGATGTCCGCGTACCACGCCAGCGCCGTCAACCTGCTGATCGACCAGGGTCACGAGACGATGGAAGGCGCCAGCGGCGACGACTGGATCAGCGTCGCGCAGAGCATGCGCGCCTACCTGCGCTTCTCGCTCATCGGCGGCATCCTGGCCGAGCAGATCCGGCGCCTGGGCTACGGCGCGCGCGTGCACTCGGTGCTCGACGGCGACGTGCTGCAGCCGCCGCTGCTGCTGCTGTCGGGGCTGGGCGAGGTCAGCCGCATCGGCGAGGTGATCCTCAACCCCTTCCTCGGCCCGCGCCTGAAGAGCGGCAGTGTGACGACCGACATGCCGATGGCGCACGACAAGCCGATCGACTTCGGCCTGCAGCACTTCTGCGAGCGCTGCAACAAGTGCGCGCGCGAGTGCCCGTCTGGCGCGATCACGGCCGGCCCGAAGCTCATGGTCAACGGCTACGAGATCTGGAAGAGCGACGCCGAGAAGTGCGCGCGCTACCGCATCAC
>CAZQPN010000123.1:0-790 GCA_964595215.1 uncultured Rubrivivax sp.
CTGCGAGTGGCTGGTGCCTGGCATGCTGAAGGACAAGGTGCTGGCGCTCGTCAGGAGCCTGCACCAGCGGCCGCGCTCGCGACTGGTGCCGCTGCCGGAGTTTGCGGCCGAGTTCTGCGAGCTCACCCGCTTTGGCGACGGTGTGCTGCTGGACGTGCTCCTCAAGGCCGTGCGCGAGCGCACCCAGCTCGCCGTGCAGCGCAACGACTTCAAGCTCGAGACGCTGTCGCCGCACCTGCTCATGAATTTTCTCCTCGTCGACGAGCATGGCCGCCAGCTCGCGATCGGTCGCCACCTGCCGGCGCTGAAGGCGCAATGGGGTGGCCAGGCGCGCACCGCCTTCCAGGCTCTGGCGGCGCTCAAGCTGCCGGCGGTCACGCGGCCCGCGACCCCGGCCACGGCGGCTGCGCGAAGACACATGCCGACGTCGCCGGCCGAGGCAGCGGAGGGCATTCCGCACGGCGCCCGACGTGGCAGCCCGACCGCGCCGGTCGAAGGGGCGTCGAATGCGCCCGTGCCCGAGTCGGCCCGTTACACCGACTGGGCCTTCGGCGAGCTGCCCGAGCTGATGGAGCTGCGCAAGGGCGGGCAGACGCTGGTCGGCTTTCCGGCGCTCACCGACCAGGGCACGCACGTCGAGATCGAGGTCTTCGACGAGCCGGAGGTTTCCGCCGCGCGCCACCGCGCCGGCCTGCGACGACTGGTGGCGCTGCAGATCCGCGAGCCGCTGAAGTACCTCGAGCGCCACATCCCCGACATGACGAAAATGGCGGGGGCCTACATGGCGCGG
>CAZQPN010000123.1:800-7477 GCA_964595215.1 uncultured Rubrivivax sp.
AGGGTCGAGGAGGGCCGCGCGCGGCTGAACCTGATCGCGCAGGAGGTGGCGCGCCAGGCCGGGACCGTCCTGGCAGAGCACCAGACGGCGCAGCGCAAGCTCAAGGACAGCCGGGCGCCGAAGGAGCTGGCCGAGGACATCGGCGCCCAGCTGCAGCGGCTGGTCGGCAGGCGTTTCCTCGCCGACACGCCGTGGGCGGCGCTGCAGCACCTGCCGCGCTACCTGAAGGGCGTCGTGCTGCGGCTCGACAAATGGCGTGCCGACCCGGCACGCGACGCCGCGCGGCTGACGGAGCTGCGTCCGCTGGAGCAGCGCTGGCTGCGTCGGGTCGCCGAGCTCAAGGGCGCGCCAGATGCGCGCCTGGACGCCTTCCGCTGGTTGCTCGAGGAGTTGCGCGTGAGCCTCTTCGCGCAGGAGCTGCGCACGCCTCAGCCGGTCAGCGTCAAGCGGCTGGAGAAGGCCTGGCAGCAGCTGTCGGGCTGATGTGCTGCGGCGTCGGCGCGGCACGCGCCATCGGCGACGTCGCTCAGTGGGACGAGGCGGCGGTGTCGAGGTCGCCGACGGCGCCTGCTGCGACCGGCTCGGCGCGCGGCGTCGCCTCGTCGACCACGCTCGCGGCAACCAGGTCGCCGGTGACGTTGAGCGTCGTGCGGCTCATGTCGAGGATGCGGTCGACGCCGATGATCAGCGCGATGCCTTCGGCCGGAATGCCCACGCTGCCCAGCATCATGGCCAGGATCACGATGCCGATGCCCGGCGTGCCCGGCGACCCGATCGATGCGCCGACTGCCAGCACGACCACCAGCAGCAGTCCGGGGAGCCCGACGTCGACCTGATAGACCTGCGCCAGGAACAGCGTCGCAATGACCTGATACAAGGCCGTGCCGCCCATGTTGATCGTCGTGCCCAGCGGGATCACGAAGCGCGCCACCGACGGCTGCACGCCGAGCCGCTCCTCGGCGGTGCGGATCGTCAGCGGCATCACTGCCGCCGAACTCGAGGTGGAGAACGCCAGCAGCAGCACGTCGCGGCTGGCGCGCAGGAAGGCCATCGGCGAGCGCCGCCGGCCGACGGCATACACGGCCAGGTAGAAGCCCAGCGCCAACGCCAGCGCCGCCAGCACGGACACCACGTAGACGCCCATGCCGAGCAGCGCATCCAGACCGATGCGGGCGCTGAGCTGCACCATCAGGCCGAAGACCGCGGCCGGCACCAAGTACATCGCCCAGCGGACGACGACCATGCTGACCTCCTGCACCGCGCCCAGTAGGTCGAGCAGCGGCTGTGCCAGGCGGCGCTCCATCGTCACCATCGCGACGCCGACGAAGACGGCCAGCACGACGACCTGCAGCATGTTCTGCTCAACGCTGGCCCGCAGCGGGTTGGTCGGCACGATGCCGACGATCTGCGTCGGCAGCGTGGCCAACGAGGGGCGCTCGGCGACCTGTGCCGCGCCGGAGGCGGGCAGCGATGCCACCTGCAGATAGTCCCCTGGCTGCACCAGAAGCCCCACCGCGACGCCGATGCCGGCCGCCACCAGCGTCGTGCCGAGGAAGAACAGGCCGGTGCGAAGCCCGGTGCGGCGCAGCTGCTGCATGTCGCCCGCGCTCGTCATGCCGAGGATGATCGATGCCACCACGAGCGGTATCACGATCATCTGCACCATCGCCAGGAACAGGTAACCGGGCATCGCCAGCCAGTTGCCGGCGACCAGCGCCGTGGCGGGGTCCAGCCAGCCGCCGGTCGGGCCGATCGCCATGCCGGTGGCGATCCCGGCCGCCATGGCGACCAGCACTTGCAGCCACAGACGGCCGCGCACGAAGCCACTCAGCCGCCAAGCGAGGCGGCGTGCGGAAGGGTGGGTGGAGATCGGGACTGTGGGCACGGGCGATGCCGAAGGCTAGCGCGACGGCGTCGTCTGCGCTTGATGCAGGTCAAGCGGCGCCGGCGGGCTGGACGCTGGCGAGTGCCCCGCGCACCGGGGGGGCGAGGTGACGGCGCGGGCAGCGCCGACGACAGGCATCGCCGACGAGGGGAATTCCCGGGCGCGGCGCGAGCCGGGGTCGTCGAAGATCGCGCCGTATCCCACGTATCCCACGTATCCCGCCGCCCGGACCCGCCCCGCATGCCCATGGCTGACCTCCCGCCCGCCACCGACCTCGCCGACTGCACCGCCTGCGAACTGCTGGCGCTCTACCGCAGCGGGCAGGCCTCGCCCGTCGAGGCCACGCAGTCGGTGCTGCAGCGCATCGAGAAGCTCAATGACGCCGTGCTGGCCTTCACCCACGTGGCTGGCGACGAGGCGCGGGACGCGGCACGGGACAGCGAGCAGCGCTGGCGGCGCGGTATGCCCTGCGGACCGCTGGACGGCGTACCGACCTCGATCAAGGACCTCATCCTGACCCGGGGCTGGCCGACGCTGCGCGGCAGCCGAACGGTCGATGCCGACCAGCCCTGGGACATCGACGCCCCGGCGACGGCGCGGCTGCGCGAAGCCGGCGCGGTGCTGATCGGCAAGACGGCGACACCGGAGTTCGGCTGCAAGGGCGAGACCAACTCGCCGCGCACCGGCGTCTCGCGCAACCCCTGGGACCTGCGCAAGACCCCGGGCGGCTCGTCCGGCGGCACCGCCGCTGCGGTCGCGGCCGGCATGGGCCCGTTGTCGGTGGGCACCGACGGGGCCGGCAGCGTGCGCATCCCGGCCGCCTTCTGCGGCAACTTCGGTCTCAAGCCCAGCTTCGGCCGCGTGCCGGCCTACCCGCTGTCGCCCTTTGGCAGCGTGTCTCATCTGGGCCCGCACACGATGAGCGTGCGCGACGCGGCCCTGATGATGAACGTGCTGGCGCAGCCCGACGCGCGCGACTGGACGTCGCTGCCGCCCGACGGGCGCGACTTCACGGCAGGGCTGGACGACGGCGTGCAGGGACTGCGAGTGGCCTGGTCGCCGACGCTCGGCTATGCGACCGGCGTGCACCCCGAAGTGGCCGCAGCGTGTGCGGCGGCGGTGCAGCGCCTGGCCGAGATCGGCGCACGCGTCGAGGCTGTCGACCCGGGCTTCGAGGATCCGCTGGAGATCACCACCGGCCTGTGGTTCCTGGGCGCGTGGACGCTGTGGAACACGCTCACGCCCGCGCAGCAGGCGGTCACCGACCCCGACTTCGCGGCACAGGCGGAGCGCGGCCGTGTGTTCAGCGTGCTCGACATCCAGCGGCTGAACCTGCGCCGCGGCGGGCTGGGCTCGCACATGCGGCAGTTCATGCAGCGCTTCGACCTGCTCGTGACACCGGCCGTCGCCGTGCCGGCCTTCGATGCGCGGCCGGCCGGACAGGTCGCGATGACGCCGCAATCGATGCTGGGCTGGACGCCGTTCAGCTATCCCTTCAACCTGACGCAGCAGCCGGCCTGCACCATCCCCTGCGGCCTGACCACCGACGGCCTGCCGATCGGCCTGCAGCTGGTCGGACCGATGTTCGGCGACGCCCTGGTGCTGCGCGCGGCGCGCGCCTTCGAGCGCGTGCGGCCGATCCCGCGGCCGCCGCAGGCGGTCCCTGCAGCGGCGCAGGCGGAGCGATGACCGAGGCAGGCATCGCCGACGAAGGCACGGTGACCGTCCGGCCCGACGCGCTGGCGCGTGCCGTGGAGGCGATCTTCCGCGCCGCCGGCAGCGGCGCGCACGAGGCCGGACGCGTCGCGGCGCAGCTCGTCGGTGCGAACCTCTCGGGCCACGACTCGCATGGCGTCGGCATGGTGCCGCGCTACATCGAGGTCTGGCGCGCCGGCGACCTGCCGCTGAACCGGCGTCCGGAGACGGTGCTGGCCAGCGGCGCGCTGCGGGTGCTGGATGCCGGCGGTGGCCTGGGCCAGGTCGCGGGCGAGGACGCGATGCAGGCCGCCATCGACGTCGCGCGCGAGCACGGCGTGGCGCTGGTCGGGTTGCGCGACAGCCACCACCTCGGCCGCATCGGACACTGGGCCGAGCAGGGCGTGGCCGCGGGGCTGGTGACGCTGCACTTCGTCAACGTCGTCAGCACGCCGATGGTGGCGCCGCACGGCGGCACCGACGCGCGGCTGGTGACCAACCCGGTGGCCATCGGCGTGCCGCGGCGCAACGCGCCGCCGCTGGTGCTGGACTTCGCAACCAGTCGCCTGGCCGTCGGCAAGGTGCGCGTGGCGTTGAACACCGGCCAGCCCGTCGCAGCGGGCGCGCTGCTGGACGCGCAGGGGCGGCCGACAAGCGCGCCGGCGGCGCTGTTCGCCGGCGGCGCGCTGCTGCCCTTCGGGGAGCACAAGGGCGCGGGGCTGGCGCTGATGTGCGAGGTCCTGGGCGCGGCGCTGATCGGCGGGCCGGTGCAGCGGGGGCGACCGGCCAGCCGGCGCATCGTCAACAACATGCTGACGGTCGCGATCGACCCGGCCGCGCTCGGTCGCGGGGCCGACTTCGATGCCGCGATCGACGGCCTGCTGGACTGGGTGCGTGGCTCGCCGGCGGCCGATCCGGCGGCGGGCGTCATCGTCGCCGGCGAGCCCGAGCAGGCGGCGCGCCGGGCCCGCGCGGGCGGCATCCCGGTCGACGTCGAGACCTGGCGCCAGCTCGTCGCGGCCGCAGCCAACGTCGGTATCGGGACCGACGCCTTCCATGCATACGCCGGTCCGGCGTGAGCCTGGCGGCGCCGACCGGCGCGGTGCGCGTTATTGCCGATACCTTTGTCGACCGCACGACGCCTAACATGAGCCGGTTCGGCGCGGGCGCAGCATGGCCGCGGACGCCGCCGGCAGATCTCAAACCAAAGGAGACACGCATGCCCCAGTGCTTGAAGAAGTCCGCCGTCGTCCTCGCCGTACTCGCTGCCGCCGCATTCGGTGCCCATGCGCAACAGGTGCGCCTGATGACGGGGCCGCAAGGCGGTTCGTGGTACCCGCTGGGTGGCGCGATCGCGAACATCGCCGACAAGGCCGGCATCAAGGTCCAGGTGCTGCCGGGTGCCGGCATCGCCAACGTCAAGGCGCTGCAGGCCGGCAAGGCCGATCTCGGCTTCGCGAACTCGATCTCGACCGTCGACGGGCTGGCCGGACGCGCACCCTTCGACGAGAAGGCGACCAACGTCTGCAACGTCGCCACGCTGTACCCGCAGTACTTCCAGGTCGTGGCCAACGCCGACGCCGGCATCAAGTCGCTGGCCGACCTGAAGGGCAAGCCGATCGCGGTGCAGCCCAAGGGCAACACGGCCGAGTTCATCAGCCAGCAGGCGCTGCAGGTCTACGGTCTGAAGTACGACGACATGTCGCGCGTGAGCTACGTGTCCTACACCGACGCCGTGTCGCTGATGAAGGACAACAACGCCCAGGCCTTCACGCTGGGCACCACGGTGCCGGCCTCGTCCATCATGGACCTGGCGTCGGCGCGCGACATCCAGCTGGTGCCGATCCCGGACGACAAGTTCGCCGATATCCGCAAGCTCAACCCCGGCTACACCAAGCTCGTGATCCCGGCCGGCAGCTATCCCAAGCAGACCACCGACGTCCAGACCATCGGTTACGCGACGCACGTCATCGCGCGCTGCGACCTGCCCGAGGACACGGTCTACAAGGTGCTGAAGGGCATGGTCGACAACAAGGCCGACCTGGCGGCGATCGCCAAGGCGATGGCGGACGGCACGCCCAAGAGCATGGCCGAGGACATCGGCGTGCCGATGCACAAGGGCGCGCTGAAGTTCTACAAGGAAGTCGGGGCGATGTGAGCACAGGCGGGCGTGCCCGGACAGACGGGCACGCCCCCCCCGGACGCGGCGAGGCGGTCGGGCGTCGGGGCGCGGCCGCCGCGCGACCCGCCCCGTCCGCCTGCGCCTCTACCTGCCCACCTCGGGCGCCGCCTTCATCGACGCGCCCGTCGGCGCCGGAGCCTGGACCCCATGACCCTGCCGCCCAGCCTGACGCGCCGCGCCGTCACCATCGTGGCGGTGGCGATGTCGGTCTTCCACCTGTACGTGGCCTTCGTCGGGCCGCCGAGCGCCTACGTGATGCGCGGCTCGCACCTGGCGTTCGCGCTCGTGCTGGCGTTCCTGGTGATGCCGGGGCGGCGCGGCAACGCCGACCGCGTGGGCGTGTTCGACCTGTTGTGGGTCGCGCTGGCGGCGGCCGCCGCGCTCTACCCGAGCCTCAACCTCGACTACATCGAGAACCGCATGTACTACGTCGACGACCCGCAGGTCGCCGACTATGTGTTCGGCGGCCTGCTGATCGTGCTGCTGATCGAGGCCACGCGCCGCGCCACCGGCTGGGCACTGCCGATCACCGCACTGGTTTTCCTGGCCTATGGGCTGACGGTCGCCGGGCAGTCGGTGGGCATCATGCTCGACCAGCTCTACCTGACGACCGAGGGCATCTTCGGCATCCCGCTGTACGTCAGCGCGACGTACGTGATGCTGTTCATCCTCTTCGGCGCCTTCGTCGAGCGCAGTGGTGCGGGCAAGCTGTTCATGGACTTCGCGCTCGCGCTGGCCGGCCACACCAGCGGCGGGCCGGCCAAGGTGGCCGTCATCACGAGCAGCCTGTTCGGAACCGTGTCGGGCAGCGCGGTGGCCAACGTCATGACCACCGGCACCTTCACGATCCCGCTGATGAAGCGCACCGGCTACCGGCCCGCGTTCGCCGGCGCGGTCGAGGCGGTGGCGTCCACC
>CAZQPN010000124.1:0-7450 GCA_964595215.1 uncultured Rubrivivax sp.
CGCAGTTCTTCTTCAACGCCGACGCCTACTTCCACTTCGTCGACGCGGTGCGCCGGCTGGGTGTCGACGCCCCCGTGTTCCCTGGCATCATGCCGATCCACAACTACGCGCGGATCGCGCAGTTCGCGGCACGTGACGGCATCGAGATCCCGCGCTGGGTGGCGCTGAAGATGGAGGGCTTCATGGACGATGCGGCTTCGGTGAGGGCCTTCGGGCTGGACGTCGTCTCGGGGCTGTGCGAGCGCCTGGTCGCCGGCGGTGCGCCGGGCCTGCACTTCTACACGCTCAACCAGTCCGCCCTGTCGCTCGAGATCTGTCGCCGCCTGGCGGCGTGACCGGCGTGCCGTCCGCGGACGATTGGTCTCGCCTGTTCCTGGCGCTGCCGATCGGTGCCTACCGGTCGTCGCTGGACGGACGCATGCTGCGTGCCAACCCGGCCTTGGTCGCGCTCAACGGCTACGCGACCGAGTCCGAGCTGCTCGCGGCGGTGACGGACATCGGGGCGGAGTGGTACGTCGAGCCAGGTCGACGCGACGCATTCCGCCGGCGGCTGGAGCGCGACGGTTCGCTGCGCGGTTTCGTCTCGGAGGTCTATCGCCACGCCTCGCGCGAGCGGATCTGGATCAGCGAGAGCGCATTGCTGGTGCGCGACGCGCAGGGCCGGCCGTCGTGCTTCGAGGGCACGGTGGAGGACGTCACCGGCGAGGTGCTCACGCGCCGCGCGCTCGAGCGCCGCGACGCCCAGCTGCGGCTGCTCGGCGAACAGCTGCCGGCAGTGATCTACCGGGTCCGGGTCGCCCGCGACGGGACGCAGCACTTCGAGTACGTCAGCGAGGGCGTGCAGCGCGTCTACGGGGTCTCCGTCGATGACGTGATGGCCGACGGCACGCTGTTTGCCCGGCTGCGCCACCCGGACGACACGGCGGCGATCGATGCCGCGCTCGGCGCGGCCCACCAAGGCGGCGCGGCGCACTCGGCGGTCTTCCGCGTGTGCCGGCCCGACGGCGAGGTGCGGTGGGTGCATGCTCAGTCGGCCCTGGTTGCGCAAGGCCCTGCGGGCGACGTGCGCACCGGAATCGTGCTCGACATCACCGACCACCGGCGTTCCGAGCAGCTGCGGCAGGAGCGCGACGACGCCGAAGCACGCCGCCGCGCGACCGCGGCGCTGATGTCGCGCATCAGCCACGAGCTGCGCACGCCGCTGAACGCGGTGCTCGGCTTCGCCCAGCTGCTGCAGCACGAGCGCGACCTCGCGAGCCACCAGCGCGCGTGGGTCGGTCACGTGGTCGACAGCGGCCGCCACCTGCTGGCCCTCGTCGAGGACGTGCTCGACCTCGCGCGTGCCGACGGCGGCGAGCTGAGGCTGCGCCCGGCCGACGTCGAGCTGCGCGATGCCGTGCTGCCGAACTGGGCGATGCTGGCATCGGACGCCGCCGCCGCCGGTGTCACGCTCGGCCCGTTGCCTGTGGCGCTGCCGGCCGTGCACGCCGACCCGCTGCGGCTGCGCCAGATCCTCGGCAACCTGCTGTCCAACGCCGTCAAGTACAACCGTCGCGGGGGCGAGGTGCGGCTGTCGGCCGAGCGGCACGGCGGCGAGGTCGCGATCGCGATCACCGACACCGGCATCGGCCTGTCGGCCGAGCAGATCGGGCGGCTGTTCTCGCCCTTCGAGCGCCTGGGCGCGGAGCATCGCGCCGTCGCGGGCACCGGGCTGGGCCTGGCGCTGAGCCGTCAGCTGGTCGAGGCGATGGGCGGGCGCATCGAGGTGCGCGGCACGCCCGGGCAGGGCAGCTGCTTCACGGTCTGGCTGCCGGCCGCCAGGGCCGGCGCCTGACGCGCGAAACCCCGGGACCCGGGGCCGGACGGTGCTCCGGGCGCCTCAGGCGCCGGTGCGCATCCACTGCACGCCATCCTCGGTGAGGATGGCATCCAGCGGCACGTCATGCGGCTCGGGTGCGAGCCAGGGGATGAAGCCGTGCGCATAGCCGACGCCGGCGGTGAACGGTCTGGGCTGCAGCGCGGCAAGCGTGCGGTCGTAGAAGCCGCCGCCGTAGCCGAGCCGCATGCCACCCGGCCCGAAGCCGACGCAGGGCACGAGCAGCAGCTGCGGCTCGAAGGCCGGCGTGTCCTTCGGCTTGGGGATGCCAAAGGCGTCCTCGGCCATCTCGCAGCCCGGGTACCAGACATGGAAGCGCAACTGGCCGTTGTCGCGGTCGACCACCGGCAGGCCGATGCGACGCACCGCATCGGCCTCGCTCCAGCGGTAGAGCGCGGGCAGGGCGTCGAACTCGCCCTTGATCGGCCAGTAGGCGCCGATCGCGCGCTCCGGACGCCCGACCAGCCACACGCGAAGCACCTCCTGCAGGTGCACCGAGCGCTGGTGGCGGTCGACCAGCGACTGGCGCTCGGCCTGCAGCTGGCGGCGCAGCGACTTCTTGTCCTGTGACGGTTCGAGCGGCAGGGAGAAGGCGGGAGACATGGCAGCGGGCCTCGACGTCGGGACCGACGCATTGTCGCCGCCTTTGCCGGCCTGCAGACGCCGTGCCCGGCGGCTGGTCGGTCTGCGCCGTGGGTGAGGGCTCGCTACGGCGCGTGTGCCCGCCTGCGCGGTGCCGCGTGATGGCGTCCGGGCCTCGCCAGCATGGCCCCGAAGGCGACAGCGTCACGGCGCTGAGCTAAATTCAGCGCATGTTGAAAACCCTCGCACGATGGGCTTTTGCCGGTCTGATCGCGGCCAGCGCGGCGAGCGCCGGCGCCCAGGGCGGCGACGCCCTCGTGCTGGCGGCCCGCGAGGCCGCCACCGCGAAGGACGTCACCCGGTTGGCGGCGCTGCGCGACCAGGCCGCGGCCGAGCGCCACCCGCTTGCGTCGTGGGTCGACTACTGGCACCTGAACGCCCGGCTGGGCCGCGCCACCCAGGACGAGCTGGAGGCCTTCTATGCGCGCTGGCCGCGCAGCTACGTCGAGGACCGTCTGCGCAACGACTGGCTGCTCGAGCTGGGCAAGCGGCGCGACTGGGCCAACCTGCGGCGCGAGTACCCGCGCTTCCGGATGGACGACGACCTCGAGGTGCGCTGCTACTGGCTGCTGACCGAGCACCAGCTGGGCCAGGACGTGCGCGCGGCCGCGACGGACGCCTGGCTGGCGCAGCGGCGCGACGACGACGGCTGCCGGTTGATGGCCGTCACCCTGGTCGAGGCACGCACCCTCGGCGACGACGTCGTCTGGCGCGTGGTGCGCCAGGCGGTGCAGGGCAACCGCCCTGCCTTGGCACGCGCCGCCGCCGAGCTGCTCGCCAGTCCGTCCAGCGAACGCGCCCTGGGCGACCTGCTGGCCGATCCGGCGCGCTACCTGGCCCGCCACGAGCGCGGCAGCGTGCGCGGCGACCGGGCCGAGCTCGCCTTGCTGGCGCTGCTGCGTCTGGCCGCCAACGACCCCGAGATCGCGGCGACGCAGCTGCTGACCTGGGAGGACCGTCTGCCGAAGGAACTGGCGGCCTATGGCTGGGCGGCGACCGGTCATCGCGCCGCGCTGCGGCTGCAGGCGCAGGCCGCCGATTACTACGCGCGGGCGTGGGCGCAGCTGCCGCACGCGGACGCCGCGGTCGACTGGCCGGACGACATGCTCGAGTGGGGCGTGCGGGCGGCGCTGCGCGGGCAGGGCCGTGCCGCCGACCGCTGGACGCTGGTCGACCGCACGGTCCAGGCCATGCCGCCGTCGCTGCGCGCCGAACCGGCCTGGGTCTACTGGCAGGCGCGCGCGCGCCAGGCGCTGGCCCCGGACGGGGAGGCTGGCGACGCGGCGCGTGCCGAGGGCCTGGCCGCGCTCGACGGCATCGCCGACAGCCTGGACTTCTACGGCAAGCTGGCCGCCGAGACGCTCGGCCGCAAGGTCCCGCTGCCGCCGGCACCGGCGCCGCTGAGCGCGGCCGAGCGCCGGCTGGTCGGTGCCGTGCCGGGGCTGCAGCGTGGCCTGCAGCTGATCGGGCTCGGTCTGCGCAGCGAAGGGGTGCGGGAGTGGAACTTCACGCTGCGCGACCTGCCGTCCGAGCTGGCGCCCGACCGCGCGCTGCTCGCGGCGGCGGCGATGGCCTGCGAAAGCGAGGTCTGGGACCGCTGCATCAACACGAGCGACCGCACGCGGACCGAGATCGATCTCGCGCAGCGCTTCCCGATGCCGCTGCGCGACGCCGTGCTCGCTGCCACGCGCCAGATCGGCGTCGACCCGGCCTATGTCTACGGGCTGATCCGCCAGGAGTCGCGCTTCATCATGGACGCGCGCTCGCACGTCGGTGCCAGCGGGCTGATGCAGCTGATGCCGGCCACCGCGCGCTGGACGGCGCGCAAGATCGGGCTCGACTACACGCCGGCCATGATCAACGACCGCGACGTCAACCTGCGCCTGGGCACGAGCTACCTGAAGCTGGTGCTGGACGACTTCGAAGGGCGGATCGTGCTCGGCGCGGCGGCCTACAACGCCGGCCCGAACCGGCCCCGACGCTGGCGCGAGGGGCCGGTCCTGGAGGCGGCGGCCTGGGTCGAGAACATCCCGTTCAACGAGACGCGCGACTACGTCAAGAAGGTCGTCTCGAACGCCGTCGTGTACGCTGCGCGCCTGGGCGAGGCCGAGCCCTCGCTGGTACAACGCCTGGGCGGGCCGATCGGTCCGCGCGCGACGACCGCCGCGTCCGAGAACAAGGAACTGCCATGACCCGTGCGCCCCTGTCCGGACCGGCTCACGCCGACGATCGTCGCACGGAGGATCGGCGATGAACGCCGCCGGCACGCCGTCCCGTGTGCTCGTCCTTGGCGGCACCGGCTTCGTCGGCCGCTCGGTGTGCGAGCGGCTGGTACGGCGCGACGGCGGCACCGGCCGCGTGCGCGTGCCGACGCGGCGCCTGTCGCACGCGCGCGTGCTGCAGCCGCTGCCGACGATCGAGATCGTGCAGGCCGACGTGCACGACGCCGCCGCGCTGGCGCGGCTGCTGCCGGGCTGCGACGCCGTCGTCAACCTGGTCGCCATCCTGCATGGGCGGCCGGCGGACTTCCGCCGCGTGCACGTCGAGCTGCCGCGGCGCCTGGCGGCCGCCTGCGCCTCGGCCGGCGTGACGCGGCTGGTGCACGTCAGTGCGCTCGGCGTGCCGGACGATCCGGCGCAGGCACCGTCGAACTACCTGCGAAGCAAGGCCGAGGGCGAGGCGGTGCTGCGCGACGCCGGCCTCGACCTGACGCTGCTGCGGCCATCGGTGATCTTCGGCGCCGCCGACCGCTTCCTCAACCTGTTCGCGGGCATGCAGGCCATCGCGCCCTTCGTACCGCTGGCCGGCGCCTCGGCGCGCTTCCAGCCGGTGTGGGTGGAGGACGTGGCCGCCGCCGTCGTCGCCGTGCTCGAGGACCATGACGCGATCGGCCGGACCTACGAACTCGCCGGTCCGGACGAGGTCACGCTCGCCGACCTGGTGCGGCTGGCCGGTCGCTGGTCGGGCCACGAGCGTCCGGTGCTGCCGATGCCCGACGCCGTCGGCCGGCTGCAGGCGATGCTGATGGCGCTGGCGCCGGGCGAGCCGCTGATGTCGGCCGACAACCTGGACTCGATGAAGGTGCCCAACGTCGCCAGCGGCCGCCTGCCCGGGCTGGCCGAGCTCGGCATCGAGCCGGCCGCGCTGGCGGCGGTGGCGCCGCTCTACCTCGGCCAGCGCCCGGGCCGCCAGCGCTTCGGCCGCTTCCGCGCCCAGGCGGGGCGCGGCTGAGGCGGGCCATGCGCCTGGTCATCGGCAACAAGAACTACTCGACCTGGTCGATGCGGCCCTGGGTGCTGATGCGCGGGCTCGGCATCCCGTTCGACGAGACCCGGCTGCGGCTGGACTTCGCCGACGGGTCGCCGACGCGCGAGGCGCTGGCGCGCCTGACGCCGGCCGGCCGCGTGCCGGTGCTGGTGCTCGACGACGGGCTGGCGGTGTGGGACACGCTCGCCATCGTCGAGACCTTGCACGAGCGCTTCCCCGATCGTGGCGTCTGGCCGGACGATCCGGCCGCGCGCGCCCGCGCGCGCAGTCTGTGCGCCGAGATGCACGCCGGCTTCGGCGCGCTGCGCAGCCACTGTCCGATGAACATCGAGGCCTCGCTGCCCGAGGCCGGCGCGCGCGCGTGGGCCGAGCACGAGGCGCTGCGGCGCGACGTCGAGCGCATCGAGCGGGCCTGGGGCGACGCGCTGGCCGGCAGCGGCGGGCCGATGCTGTTCGGGCGCTTCAGCGCCGCCGACGCCTTCTTCGCGCCGGTGTGCCTGCGCTTCGTGACCTACGCGCTGCCGGTGTCGGACACCACGCGCGCCTATGTCGAGCGGGTGTGCGCCCTCCCGCCGGTGGGGGCGTGGATCGCCGACGCGCGTGCCGAGCACGACTTCATCGCCGAGGACGAGCCCTACCGCTCGTCGCGCTGAGCAGCGCCGGCCATGCAGGTCTACGAGGTCGGCGGCGCGGTGCGCGACGCGCTGCTCGGCCGCTCGCCAGGCGACCGCGACTGGGTCGTCGTCGGTGCCACGCCGCAGCAGATGCTCGACGCCGGCTACCGGCCGGTCGGGCGCGACTTCCCGGTCTTCATCCACCCGCGCACCGGCGAGGAGTACGCGCTCGCGCGCACCGAGCGCAAGTCGGCGCCGGGCTACCACGGCTTCGACTTCCACGCCGCGCCCGACGTCACGCTCGAGCAGGACCTGGCGCGGCGCGACCTGACGGTCAACGCCATCGCGCGCGCCGCCGACGGCACGCTGATCGACCCGCACGGCGGCCGGCGCGACCTCGCGGCCAAGGTGCTGCGCCACGTGTCGGAGGCCTTCGTCGAGGACCCGGTGCGGCTGTTGCGGCTGGCGCGGCTGGCGGCGCGCTTCGACGACTTCACGGTGGCTCCGGAGACGATGGCGCTGCTGCGCCGCATGGTGGCCGACGGCGAGGTCGATCACCTGGTGCCCGAGCGCGTCTGGCAGGAGCTGTCGCGCGGGCTGATGGAGGCACGGCCGGCGCGGATGTTCGAGGTCCTGCGCGACAGCGGCGCGCTGGCGCGCCTGCTGCCCGCGCTCGACCGCCTGTGGGGCGTGCCGCAGCGGCCGGAGCATCACCCCGAGGTCGACACCGGCGTGCACGTGATGATGGTGCTCGGCCAGTGCGCACGGCTGGACGCGCCGCTGGCGGTGCGCTGGGCCTGCCTGGTGCACGACCTCGGCAAGGGTGCGACATCGCCCGATCAGTGGCCGCGCCACCTCGGCCACGAGGGCCGCAGTGCGCGCCTGGCGCGCGAGCTCGCCGATCGCCTGCGCGTGCCGACCGATTGCCGCGAGCTGGCCGACGTCGTCGCCCGCGAGCACGGGCATGTGCATGCCAGCGCCGGCTTGGGCGCGGCGGCGCTGGTGCGGCTGCTGGAGCGCTGCGACGCGCTGCGCCGGCCGGCGCGCTTCG
>CAZQPN010000125.1:0-7425 GCA_964595215.1 uncultured Rubrivivax sp.
GCGCGAGAGCCGCGTCGCGCGCATCGTCACCGCCGACGGCGACCTGCCGCTGGCGGTGGCCGGCCAGTCGGTGACGCTGACGCTGGCCGACGAGGTGGACGTCTCGCGCGGCGACGTCATCGCCGCCGCCGACAGCCCGCCCGAGGTGGCCGACCAGTTCGAGGCCAGCATCGTCTGGATGACCGACGAGCCGCTGCTGCCCGGGCGCCAGTACCTGCTGAAGATCGGCACCCGCACCGTCGGCGCCAGCGTCACCGAGGCCAAGTACAAGGTCAACGTCAACACGCTGGAACACCTGGCGGCCAAGCAGCTCGAGCTCAACGAGATCGGTGTGTGCAACCTCGCGCTCGACCGCCCGGTGGTCTTCGAGCCCTACGCCGTCAACCGCGAGTTGGGCGGCTTCATCCTGATCGACCGGCTGAGCAACCACACGGTGGGCGCCGGCATGATCCACTTCGCGCTGCGCCGCGCGAGCAACATCCACCTGCAGCACGTCGACGTCGACAAGGCGGCGCGCGCGCGGCTGAAGGGGCAGAAGCCGGCGGTGGTGTGGTTCACCGGGCTGTCGGGGTCGGGCAAGTCGACGATCGCCAACCTGGTCGAGAAGAAGCTGCTGGCGCTCGGCCATCACACCTACCTGCTCGACGGCGACAACGTGCGCCACGGGCTGAACAAGGACCTGGGCTTCACCGAGGCCGACCGGGTGGAGAACATCCGCCGCATCGCCGAGGTGGCGCGGCTGATGGCCGACGCCGGGCTGATCGTCATGACCGCCTTCATCTCGCCCTTCCGCGCCGAGCGCGACATGGCGCGCGGCCTGCTGGCCGAGGGCGAGTTCCTCGAGATCCACGTCGACACGCCGCTGGACGTCGCCGAGAGCCGCGACGTCAAGGGCCTGTACCGCAAGGCGCGGCGCGGCGAGCTGAAGAACTTCACCGGCATCGACTCGCCCTACGAGCCGCCGCTGCGGCCCGAGCTGCGCGTCGACACGGTCGGCAGCACCCCCGACGAGGCGGCCGACCAGGTGATCGCGCGCATGCGCGAGTCCGGGCTGATCGGCTGACGTTCAACCACGCCGGGCCGGGTGGCGCCAGCACCTGTCGCACACATCACGCCATCGCGGACACCCATTTCACGGGGTCGAGGACAATGGTCCACGGCAAGGCGGATACTGTTGCACGCTGATTGCAAAGTGCATGGCCGCTGCTGGGATCGGTCTGCGACGGCCTGCCGAGGCGGCAGACCGATGCGTCACTCGACGCCGCCGTAAGCCACCCCCGACAGGGCCGACATCTCGCGCTTCCAGGTCGTCAGGTCGTCGGCGCGGAACTTCGACAGGTGGTCGTGGCCACAGGCGCGCGCCATGACCTGCATCAGCGCCACCGAGGCGGCGAAGAAGTTCGCCAGCTGCTGCGCCGACTTGTCCACCACCAGTCGCGCCACCAGGTGCGGCTTCTGCGACGCGATGCCGACCGGGCAGTTGTTGGTGTGGCAGGCGCGCATGGCGATGCAGCCGATGGCCTGGATGGCGGCGTTCGACAGCGCCACCGCGTCGGCGCCCAGCGCCAGGGCCTTGATGAAGTCGGCCGGGGTGCGCAGCCCGCCGGTGATGATGAGCGTGACATCGCGCCGCTCGGCGCGGTCGAGGTGGCGGCGCGCCCGCGCCAGCGCCGGGATGGTGGGCACCGAGATGTTGTCGCGAAAGAGCAAGGGCGCGGCACCGGTGCCGCCGCCGCGACCGTCGAGGATGATGTAGTCCACATCCACCTCGAGCGCGGCGTCGATGTCCTTCTCGATGTGCTGGGCCGACAGCTTGAAGCCGACCGGGATGCCGCCGGTGCGTTCGCGCACCTCGGCGGCAAAGTCGCGGAAATGGCGCGGCTCGGTCCACTCGGGAAAGCGCGCCGGTGAGAGCGCCGATTCACCCTCCTTGAGCTGGCGCACTTCGGCGATCTTGGCATTCACCTTGTGGCCGGGCAGGTGGCCGCCGGTGCCTGTCTTGGCCCCTTGTCCGCCCTTGAAGTGGAAGGCCTGGGCGGCGAGCACTTTCTCCCAGGCAAAGCCGAAGCGGGCCGAGGCGAGCTCGTAGAAGTAGCGCGAGTTCGCTTCCTGCTCCTCGGGCAGCACGCCGCCCTCGCCCGAGCAGATGCCGGTGCCGGCGAGTTCGGCGCCGCGTGCCAGCGCCACCTTGGCCGAGACCGAAAGCGCACCGAAGCTCATGTCGGACACCAGCAGCGGAATGTCCAGTTTGAGCGGCTTCCTGGCCCGCGGTCCGATGATCACCTCGGTGCCGACGGCGTCTTCGTCCAACAGCGGCGCGCGGTGCAGCTGCGCCGGCAGGATCTGGATGTCGTCCCAGGTCGGCAGCTGGTCGCGCGGCACGCCCATCGCTGCCACGGCACCGTGCTGGCCGGTCTTCTTCGGGCCGTCCCGGGCCAGGCCCCGGATGAGCGCATTGTTCGGTTCCTCGGCCGTGCCGTGCCCGGTGTCGGCATAGATGCCGAGGTAGGCCTGACGGTCGAACGGCTGCGGGTGCGCTTTCGCCCAGTTGCCGATCTCGTCGGCATCGACCCAGACCCGGCCGTCTTCGCACCATGACGAGAACTTCTGCAGCGCCTCGGCGTTGTTGTAGGCCGAGACGCCGCTGTCGAGCCGGTAGTCCCAGCCATGTACGCCGCAGAACAGGTTGTCGCCCTCGACATGGCCGTCGGCCATCAGCGCGCCGCGGTGCAGGCAGCGGCCATACAGCACCGTGACGCTGTCATCGAAGCGCACGACGACGAGGTCGACTTCGCCGACCAGGGCGTGGGCGGGTTCGCGGTCCTTCAGCTCGTCGAGCCTGGCGATGGCGGTCTTCTGCATGGGTTTTCCTGTCGGTGGGATGGGCGCAACGACGGCCAGTGCGCATGGCACACGGTCGCCAGGGTGTGGACACTGTAGCGAGCTCCTGCGGAGACTGTGCACTCGACAAGGGGTCGGCAATGCACCCCCCGAGGTCAGGTCGCAGGGGCGGTGGGAGCATGGCCTGCGCGAGTGAGAGGAGCGCTTCGCCGCGCGCGGCAACCACCGGACGTCCGCGGCCAGGCTGGGTGCCGAGCGCGAGATGACCCAGGTGGCCGGGGAGTGGGGCCGGCCGGACTTCGACGTCGAGGCGGCTGTCAATCTGCTGACGGTGATCGTGATGGCGCGCAGCGCAGCGCTCCCGATCGACGCCGCAGCACGCCGGGCGCGCGCGATCGGCCTGCGCTCTTGCGCCAGCCGGCAGGTCACCGACGTGCTGCTGGCCGCCTGTGACGGGCCGACGCGTACGCCGCGCTGCGGCAACGCTGGGACGATCTGCGTCAGCGGTGCGGTGCTGGACAGCGCCCGCTGCTGAGCACCGACGACCCGGGGCGTCCTGCCGGGGGACGGCCTCTGGGAGCGCCTTCAGGCGCATCCCCCGGTGCATCCCCCAGTGCATCACGCGCCCCATCTCCAGCGCTGCTGGCCGCCGATTGACGTCATCGAGGCGCGCGGGCGGGCGGCCCGCCGTCGCGAGCGGCCCGCCGGGCCCAGCGGCGCAGCCCGATGGCGCCGAGCACGGTGGCGACCGCCACGGCGACCAGCGAGCCGATGGCCGTGGGCGACGGGTCCTGCAGCAGGGCCGCGATCCGGTCCGAGAACACCGTGATGGCGAGGATGCCTGGCAGCATGCCCAGCAGCGTGCCGAGCAGGAAGTCGCGCAGCCGCACGTTCAACGCGCCCGCGGCGAGGTTGACGACCGTGAACGGCGCCACCGGCAGCACGCGCAGCGCGACGATGGTCGGCAGCCCCTCGCGCCCCAGGTGCCGGTTGAGCGCGCGCAGGCGGTCGCCGGCGATGCGGTCGACGAATTCCCGCCCGAGCCCGCGGCCGATGCCGAAGGTCAGCGCCGCGGCGGCGAGCGACCCGGCCAGGGCGATGCCGAACGCCTGCCAGCCACCGAAGACCAGCGCCGTGACGACGATCATCAGCGTCACCGGCACGGCGGCCAGCGATCCCAGCATGTAGGCCACCACCACCCACAGCGGTGCCAGCGGCGTCGACGCGAAGGCACGCACGCGCGCGCTGAGCGTCTGCACGTCGATCCACCCGGACAGCGGCGTCCAGCGCCACGCGACCGCGGCGGCGGCCAGGAACACCACGAAGCCGGCCAGCGCCAGCAGGCGGGCGCGCCTGGGCGCCGATGTGTCGCCCGGCTCAGCCATCGCCGCGGCGACGTCGGCTGCGGCCGCCTGCGGCCATGTCGGCCGTCGCGGCGGGCAGGGCCGTACCGGTCGTTCCGGGCCCCGGGATCGAGAGGGTGTTCGTGGGCGAGGGGATGCTCCTTCGTCGTGCCGGCGTCGTAAGCCGGGGCGGTCCACGATAGCGCAGACCGGCGCGCGCCGGGAATGCGTCCGCCCACTCTGGCATGCTCCGGCCATGGTCGACTCCGCCCCTGCACGTGCCTTTCGGGTCGCCTTCAATCGCCGCTCGGTGCTGCGCGAGTTGCGCGACGCGGCCTTGCAGCGCTGCGGCCTGGAGGAGGTGCACTGGCGCGCCCACGGCCGCCACGCGCGCAGCCTTCCGGCGCGCTGGCCGCTGCTGCGGCTGGACCGCATCTACGTGCGCGGTGTCGCCGGCCACCGCCCGCTGCCAATGCCGCGCCGGCCCTGGACGCGGCTGCCGGACCACGCCCCGCTGGCGGCGGAGCTCGAGCGGGTGGCCGCATGAGGGCGCAGTGGCTGCCGGGCAGCCGTCTGACCCTGCTCGAGAACGGCGAGGCCTTCTACCCGCGCGTGTTCGAGGCCATCGCCGGCGCCGAGCGCGAGGTGCTGCTCGAGACCTTCATCCTGTTCGACGACGAGGTCGGCCGCGACCTGCAGCAGGCGCTGCTGGCGGCGGCGCGGCGCGGTGCCGAGGTGCACGTGCTGGTCGACGGCTGGGGTTCGGCCGACCTGCCGGAGGCGTTCACGCGGCCGCTGCTCGATGCCGGGGTGCGGCTGCGCAGCTTCGAGCCGGCGCAGCGCCTGTTCGGCGCGCGCATGAACGTGCTGCGGCGCATGCACCGCAAGCTCGTCGTCGTCGACGGTCGGCGCGCCTTCGTGGGCGGCATCAACTTCTCGGTCGATCAGCTCAAGTCCTCTGGCCCCTTGGGCAAGGTGGACTTCGCCGTCGAGGTCCACGGACCCGCCGTGGATCAGGTGCACGCGTTCTGCCGCGCCAGCCTGGAGACCCCGGAGCCGCCGAAGCAGCGCTGGCTGGCGCGCTGGCGCGGCCGTCTCCGTGCCTCGCCGCCAGCGGCCGACGGCGACGGCAGCGCCGAGCCGGCCAACGGCGCCACGGTGGCTTTCGTGACCCGCGACAACAACGGCCACCGGACGGACATCGAGCACGAGTACCGCCTGGCCCTGCGCATGGCGAGCAAGCGCGTGGTGATCGCCAACGCGTACTTCTTCCCCGGCTACCGGCTGCTCAAGGATCTGCGCCGCGCTTCGCGCCGCGGCGTGCAGGTGGACCTGATCCTGCAGGGGCGGCCGGACCAGCCCTGGGTGCAGCAGGCGACATCGCTGCTTTACGGCTATCTGGCGCGCGCCGATGTGCGGGTCCACGAGTACCGCGAGCGGCCGCTGCACGCCAAGGTCGCCGTCGTCGACGACACCTGGGCGACGGTCGGGTCGAGCAACCTCGACCCGACCAGCCTCGGGCTGAACCTGGAGGCCAATGTCTTCGTGCGCGACGAGGCCTTCGCCGTCGAGTTGCGCGAGCGGATCGATGGCCTGCTGGCAAATGGCTGCGAGCGGGTCCGGCCAGCGGTTCCCGGGCGCCTGCGCTCGGCCTGGATCGCGCTTCGCAGCGCCGTGGTGTTCCACGTCGTGCGCCGCTTCCCGGTCTGGGCGCGGCAGCTCTCGCATCGCCCGCCGCGTGTCGTGCCGCTGGGCCAGGAGTCGCCTTGACGCCGGCTCATGCCGGCGGCTGCGGGCCGGCGCCGGGCTCCCCGGCGTCGTCGGTGCGGCGCGGCAGCAGCCGCATGGCCGCCGCGAGCGCGAGGATCATCAGCGCGAGCAAGCCGAGCTCGGCCATCGCCGCCTGGAAGTGCGGATCCTGCAGGTCGACGTCGGTCGCGCTCTCGGCGGTGATGATCAGCATGCGCCGGATGGCGGCGATGATGGCGACGACGAAGAACGGCGTCACCTCGAGCTGCTGCCGCTGGGCCACCCGACGCACCGTGTAGATGATCTCCGCGAGCATCAGCAGCAGGAGCGCGCGGTCGAGCACCTGCAGCAGGGCGCCGATGTAGGCGCCGGCCAGCAGCCGCTGCACCATCTCGCCGACCGCGATCAGCAGCAGGCCGCCGGCCGTCACGACGAGCAGCGCCGACGTGGCCGCGTAGATCGCCAGTTCGGCGCGCTCGAGCCAGCGCACGGGCATCGGGGTCGGTTTCGTCATCGGGGCCTCCTTGTGGTTGGGGATGCAGGGCCGGTCCGGGTGTCGGCCCGCATCGCGCGTCGGGCGCCGTCGAGGCCGGACCCGCAGGGTTGGCCCACCGGGTCGGCCGTCAGGCCCGACGCCGGCGACGCCGTGCCCCGTGCGCCGGACCGTCGGCGCGCGGCAGCGACGTACCACGGTAGGCGAGGTCGGTCACGAAGACAAACGCCGCCGCTTGGAACTCGGCCGCCGATGCAGCTGCCGAGACCGAGACCGAGACCGAGACCGAGACGGAAGCCGAGGCCGGGACCGGCCGGTGTCCCCGTCAGCCGATGCCGAGGGCGAGCATCAGGCGTTAGTCACCGACGCCGCTTCAATGGCCGCTGTCCTTGCGATGCGAAGTCGGCCGGGTCGGCATACGGGATCTGATCGGTGGGAATGAGGTCCACCGCGTGCCGGCGGGCACGGCAGCGGGTCAACTCGCCTCGCCGTTGACCTCGTCCACCTGCCCGTTCAGCGTCCAGTAGTCGTACAGCACGCCCAGCAGCAGCAGCCCACCGGTCAGCAGCCACAGCAGCCCGGTGAGCCATTTGCCGAGGTAGAAGCGGTGGATGCCGAAGATGCCCAGGAAGGTCAGCAGCACCCAGCTGACGTTGTAGCTCTTGGGGCCCGCCACGTAGCGGCGGTCGGCGTCGCGGTCCATGCCGGGGATCAGGAACAGGTCGATGATCCAGCCGACGAACAGCAGGCCCAGCGTGAAGAACCACAACGTGCCGGTGAGCTGGCGCCCGTAGTAGAAGCGGTGCGCGCCCATGAAGCCGAAGATCCAGAGCAGGTAGCCGATGGTCTTGCTGTGGGTGTCGGGATGGGCGGTCATGGCGGGTCCTGTCGTCATCGAAGGGGTTGGACGGGCTCGAGTGTCAGCCGGACAGCCCCGCCACGAGCAGCGCGACCAGGCCGATCACCAGCGCCAGCGCCAGCAGCAGCAGCAGCGCCGGC